>CABXSA010000001.1 GCA_902514765.1 uncultured SAR86 cluster bacterium
ATGAACAAAAAGCTGATAGTTGTTACTACCTTGGTTTCATCCTGACATTAATTGCGATGGTTATTTCTCTTATAAATTTTAATTTTATGGGTGAAGGTCAAGAGCTTTTCCAATCAATAGTCAAAAATTTCGGTTTGGCTTTGGTGACAACTATTATTGGGATTATCGTGAGAATCGTATGGCTGCAACTTTTAGCAGATAGAGTCACCGAAGCCGAAGAAACAATAAGACAAAAAATGTTGCAAGAAGCTGATAAATTAAAACTGGAAGTAGAAAGAATAACCTCCTCTTTTCAAATACTGGCTAACCAAGCAGAGTCTGTTGCAAACCCATTGAGAACAAATATCTCTAATTTGGAAAATACTCTAAAGGTGCCACAAAAGTTATCTGAGGCACTGGAAAAAGTAACTCTTAACTCAGAATCTTTAAGTGGAAAATTTGAGTCTGTAAATAGAGAAATAGATAATTTTAGTCCGAGTAAGATTGATGACTTAATTGTTAAAGTTGATGAGTTAAATGAACTTTTGCAAAAAGTTAATCCGCAAATTTCAAAAAATTTACTTTCTTTGAATACAAGCTTTGCGACCAGCAAAAATTCTATCGAGGAATATATTGAAACTTTGACATCACTTATTGGAGAAACTGGAAGGACATTTGGTGACGTCAATGAGTCCTTAAGAGACAGCGCAGAATATCTAAAAAAAGAACTTAATGAATAAACAATCCGGTCGAGATCTATTTAATATTTCTTTGACAGAGATTATTATCATCCTCTTTTTTGTCCTTATGTTATTTGCTATTTTTCAGATCAATTCCTTAAATGAAGAAAAGAAAGTGATAGAAAAGCAAAACGAAAATCTTCTTGCTCAAGTAAATGCGAAAGGAGACAACATTTCAGCTAACCCTATAATCAAGGATATCGATCCCGAAGCTCCTGTGGAAGACATGACTGCGGAGGAAAAAATAGTCATGATTAGTGAAGCAATTGATAGGTTGAAGGGTTACGAAGAACAAGATCCTGAAATTGCAGGTGCTGACGTTGATCCATGTGAAGCCAATCCTTTTGAATGTTTGCCTGATTGTTGGCAGCTGAAAAAGAAAGCTCCCTCTGGAAGAGACTACGAGTACGTCTTTGACATAGCAATTTGTGGTTCTCGTTACTTTGTTCAAAGAGCGCCAATAGATGTATTGGGGGAATACACTGGTGAAGATTTTAGAGGGATTCCCAATGCAAATAAATTAGACTATAAATTTTTTGAAAATGTTCAACTAGAAAGTCTTTTTGGAGCAATAAGAAAATATGGAGAAAATCAAGCCAAACAATGCAGATATTCTGTAAATTTGGTTGATATAAAATCTTCAAAAAATGAGAACATCTTTGCAAATACAAAAAGCGCTATTGTGAATAATTTTAAAGTTGAAAAGGTTGATCAAAACAAAATTGGTTACTCGGAATATTTAAAAAGATTTCCTAAAAATATTTGTTCTGCCCCCAAAACAAGAAAAATAACAAAACGGGTGACTGAGGAGGAGGAAAGAACTGTATCCATGTCTGAAGCATGGCGACTGGCAAAATCAAATTCTGGCCAACTGAATTGGGTTTTTAAGAAAAGACCATTTTGTGCAAAATATAAAAGAAAAAGAAATAAATCGTTTGCCTTTCAACTTGAAGTGTTGATTGGTAAAAGCGGCAGCATATTAGATTTTGAACATTTGTTTGTGGATCCAACAAACTATAAGGTGATAAATGCTGATCGAAATCAAAAAAGACTTCTCGAATTAATCAAAGATGAAATTTGGGAGCAAAGAGGAGTGCCATTTATCAATAAAAAAGGAAAGTCTGATTACTCCTTATTTAAACAGACACTAAGAGTGCAAGAAAATTTATGTCAAACATTATAGAAAAATTCTTTCTTTTTTTTAAAAAAGAGTTAGAAGATCTTCAAGTTGTTGCTCAAAAAGTCATTTTCCCTTTGAAAACTATTTATTCAAGGTCTTTACTGATTATCAAAATAAAGCTTAATGAACTTCAAATTACTTATCAAAAGGTGACTTTGCCCTTAAGGGTCAGGTTTTCAAAATTTAGAATTAAGAGAAAAGAGATTTTTAGAAAAAATTTTAAGAAAAGGACTTTAAAACCTTATCGTGATATTCGTTCTATTATTTTTAGGTTTTTATTGGGTAAAAGATTACGACAAGCTATTGAAGAAAAAGACTTTGATATGATTATTAACATTTATAAAAAAACTGTTTCTTTTCTGAGAGCTAAATATAAGAATGTCTTAAAATTTAGAAAATGAACTTTCAAAAACTAAAAATAAGTTTCCTCTTTATTATTTTTTCATCAGGACTAGTTTGCTTAGACTCCAATGAATTGTTCGAAAAGGTAGTAGATCAACAATGCAATTATTTAAAAATGAGAAGCATCTCTAAATATCAATCATGTTTAAGTGATGCAGAGTTCAGCTTTGGCTTGCTCAATAAAAATAAATTTGATGCAATTCAAGATAAAGAAAGAAAGAAAATAATAAATTCTTGTAATTATTTAATCAGAAGAGATTCAAAGAAACTTATAGAGTGTTTGAATACCGAGCTACAAGCATTTTCAGATCTGCCTGAAAATTTTCAAGAAAGGATATTGCTGAAACCAAGAAAAAATGATGGTAACTCTTTACCAAGAGAATCAAATTTGAAAAACGCTCAGGATGTCTTTGAAAGATTTAACGAATCTGTATATATGGTCATTGCTGGCGAGCAAGGAAGTTGGGGTCAAGGTTCAGCTGTTGCTATAAGCAGAAATTTACTGCTCACAAATTGTCATGTCGTATATGCCGGTAAATCAAAAGCTAAAGGAATTTATCTATTTCATGAAAAAAACTCTGATAATTATTTTTCAGCAAAAATATTTGCTTCATCGGTTGGTCAAGATAAATGTATTTTGAAGTCTGAAAAAAAATTAAAACCAATACCAATGAGAAATGATGCGGACGAAATTAAAGTTGGAGAACAAGTCTTGGCATTAGGATATCCAATAGCAGGTGATGTTGAAGGTTTAACCGGGGTTATTGCACCTCTCTCTCTTTCGGAAGGCATAGTTTCTGCAATACGAGAAGATTTGAAACTAAAAACAAATATGATTCAAACAACTGCTTACATTATTAATGGTTCTTCTGGCGGCGCTTTATTGGATTTAAATGGGAACCTGGTTGGTATCACTACACAAGGAATCGTTGGTACCTCACTTAACTTTGCAATAAGAATTGATGAATTTGAAAAAATGATTAAATAATTTAATTTTTTAGAGCATCAATATAGTCCGGACCAACACCGCAACAACCGCCAATTATTTTAGCCCCAATACTTTCCCATAAATTTTTATAGTCAACGAATTGTTGAATACTTAAATTTCTTGGTTCGACTTGAACATCATTATCTAGTGTCCAGTCAAAAGGCACGCCAAAAACATTTGGGTAACAACCTATTTGTTTGTCTGTAAGAGATTTAAGAGTCTTGATGCCTTTGGTAATTGCGACTGGATCTGTACAGTTAAAAAGGTATACATCTGGGTTGAATTTCTCTGCGACTTTAAAAGCTTCTTCAATAGGCTCTTTGCTTCTCAACCTATTTGTGTCGTCCTCCAATAAAGTCCAAGAAAGCCAAATTTTTTTATTTCGCTCAGCTTTATTGTTAACTGCTTTTAATATGTTTGTAGTTTCTGCAATTGAAGAAATCGTCTCACATAAAAAGATATCTACAAAAGGATTCAGCTCTTTGATTAATTCCTCATAAACAGGTATGGATTCTTTTTCATTTGGAACTAAATCAGGCCTATAGCTTTCATTTAAGGGCGGTAAACTTCCTGCGACTAAAACTTCTTGATCATTTGCGTTTGCTACCTCTCGCGCGATAGCACCAGCTTTTTTTATCAAGTCTTTCATCAAATGTGTTTTGTTTTCTTTTTGAAGATAACTGGGAATGGTTGAATAAGTATTAGTGGTAATTACTTCAGCACCTGCATCTATATAAGCCTGATGAACTTCTTTTACTAAATTTGGCGAATCAATTAGAAATTGAGCTGACCATAAGCCAGATGCAGGCTTATTTGTTCTTTTGAGCAATTCGTTGCCCATACTACCATCCAGAATGATCACAGAGATTTTTCAGCTTCTTGATTGATGTACTTTTTTAATTGTTCAAGTTCATCACATGAAGTAGGACACAACTCTTTGAGTTTATTTAAGTTGACTTGAGCAAGTCCTAAGCGATCGGTTTCGACAAATAATTCACCTTGATACTCCAAAGCAATTTTATTCTCAGGATCTAACTCTAAAGCTTTTTCATAATTGGTTTCTGCTTTCCTAAAATTTTTTAACTTTCTTTGTGTAAATGCATAAAGCGTCCAACCATCGGTATCTTTTGGTTTTGATTTTGTATATTTCCCAAGTACTCTCAAGGCTTTTCTGTATTCTTCAGCCTTTAAGTGTTTGGTTGCCTTTTCATATAGCTCGGTAGGGTCAACTTTTTTGTCGTATTTCGCGGCGTGCAGCGAAAAAGAAAATACCGCTAGACTGATAAGTCCTAAAATTTTAAAAATCTTCATTATCTCTTATCTTTGTTTCAATATTTAATTGACCAGCTAAACCTGCAACTCTATGTTGAGCGCTTTCAATATAATCAGGATCTGAAATCATTTTCAACATTGCCTTTCGATTTGGGTACATTGCTATGGCAACTTGATCCCAAAGCTCTTCCACCTCACCCAACATAAGCCTTGTAACGTTTGAACCAAAAATGGGCTTACCACCCACTTTTTCAAGATGCTCTACAACTTCTTTGCCGTAGATTGCATAAGCTTCCCTTCCGGTAAGATCAGTTTCTCGTTTATCAGGATATTCTGCCTTTTCTTTGAATTTCAAGAGATTGACCATAAAGATAGGCTCGTCATGACCCTCTTCTAAAAACTCTTCCATTTGTTTTTCATTTGGCATTACTTTGTTCTCTACTTTCACTTTTTATCTCCTTTTGAATTTGTATTAAAAATTTTGATATTCTTTTATAGCCTCTTGATCGGCTTTAGCATCCTCTCTAAATGCTTTCCAAGGCTTTAGATTTAAATCTGGCATCAAGCCTTTACCCATCTTTTTGATTTGTTGGTAAAACCAAGCTTGAGCGCTAAAAGCATTAATTGCCTGAATTAATCTAAACGGACTAGTCGGTGATAGCCACCATGGACCAATCGATAAAGTTTTTTCGTACTTTGGTAATTCATTAATCTCTCCAGCTAATAGTTCTTTAATTGCAAAAGGATTAGCGCAAAGGGGCCTGCCGACTCCGACTATTTCACATGCTCCGTTGACTAATGCTGCTTCCATGCCATCTTTGGTACGAAAACCACCAGTTACCATCAATGGTATATTTACAACCTTTGCTATTTCTTCCCCATAAGAAAGGAAATATGCCTCACGGGCAATGGTGCTTTCCTTTCTATTTTCGCTTCTATTGGGATTGATACTCACTTTATCCAAACCTAATAGTCTAGGTTGCTCATATGTTCCTCCAGAAATTTCAATATTGTCTATACCTGAATCGCTAAACAATTTTGCTACCTGAATGGAGTCCTCTGGAGAAAAACCCCCTTTTTGAAAATCTGCAGAATTCATTTTTATTGAAATAGCAAAATCATTACCAACTTCTGCTCTGCATTTTTTAATAATTTCGAGGTGGATTCTAGCTCTGTTTTCTAATGAACCGCCCCAAGCATCAGTCCTTTGATTGATATCGGGAGATAAAAATTGAGATAAAAGATAACCATGTGCGGAATGTAACTGAATACCATCAAATCCTGACTCTCTGGCAATTTTTGCGGTAAACACAAATCGATTGATGACATCTTGAATGTCTTCCTCAGTCATGGGGATGGGCTTTCCATATTTCCTGCCTGGAATTTTCAATTGCACATTGGAGGGTGACATGGGGCTCATGTTAATCTCACCTGGAGTTTGTCTTCCGGCATGAGAAATTTGCATCCAGAGTCTACTCCCTTCTGCAGTTGCAGCTTCAGCCCATTTTTTTAACATCGGCATTTGTTCTTTATAAGTATCCTCCTCAATTGCAACATTAGCTGGACCTTCTAAATTGCCTCGATGAACTTGGACGTTACCAGTAAGTAAGATACCAATCTCACCTGAACCCCACATTTTATAAAGCTCAATATGCTTTTCGTTAGTGAAATTATTGCCCAAGGCAATTCGTTCAGTCATCGCAGCCTTACAAACTCTATTTTTGATTACTTGTCCACAAGGAAGGGTTAATGGATCGTGAATTTTTGTCATTACTGTTCTAAATTTTATAAAATATATTTTGACATACGTACTGTCAATAGTTAGGTTATTTTAGTATATTTACTATTCTTTAGTATGGAGCATTTATGAGAATTTGGAAAATTTTAGGCGTCATTACCATTCTTTTCTTAATTGTTTTTGTTTCGTTAAGAGTGCCTTTTGTTCAAGATTTAGTCATAAAAACGGCTGTTTCAAATTTAGCTACAGCTGAAAGTCCTTTTACTGAAGAAGATGCGCTTAGTGCTCTAATTTGTGGATCAAGATCGCCCCTTCCATCGCCTGGAAGAGCACAAACTTGCGTTGCTGTAAAAGCAGGAGAGGATATTTTTATCGTTGATATTGGAGATGGCGCAGCCGTTAATTTAGGGAAATACAGCGTTCCAATAAATCAAGTTAAAGCAGTTTTATTCACTCACCTCCACTCCGATCATATTTCAGACTTGGCTGATCTTCATTTGGCAACTTGGTTGCCAGGTCGTCCAAAAGCACTTCCTGTCTATGGACCTGAAGGCACGGATATTGTTACCGCAGGCTTCGAAATGGCATATAAATTAGACTATGGATTCAGAAATGAACATCATGGAGAGGCGCTTGCACCACTTAAGTCTGTCGGCTTTGATACAACCATTGTCGATCTGGAGAATCCTGTCATTTATGACGAAAACGGTTTAAAAATTACGGCCTTCAAAGTGACCCATGAGCCAATTGAGCCTGCTCTTGGCTATCGTTTTGATTACAAAGGAAGATCCTTAGTCATAACTGGAGATACTTCTTACGACGAAAACATAGCCCTAAATTCAAAAAATGCTGATGTTTTGATTGCTGAAGCTCAAGCCAACCACATTATAAATATTATGCAGGCAGCAATTTTAGAGCAAAATCCTAATCAGCCTTTAGCAAAAGTACTCGAAGACATAAAGACTTATCACATGACGCCAGTGGAGGCAGCTAAATTAGCTAATATGGCAAATGTTGGACACCTGATTTTTTATCACCTTACTCCAGCTCCGCGAAACCGAATAATGGAGAACGTTTTTGTAAGAGGTGTTGATGAGATTAGAACAGATTGGACCCTATCCAGAGACGGAACTTTCGTGGTCTTGCCTGTAGATACAGAGGAAATAAACCTCTCAGATTTAAATTAGAAGTTTTACTTTGATTGCATTAAGATAATTATCACTCGGGGAGAGAAAATGAAAAAAAATATCAGCGCTTTAATTTTTACGGCATTAATTTTTATTGGATGTACAGATACTTCATTGGAAGTAGTGGATTTTTCCATCGCAGATAAACCTGCGCCTAGTCCCAGTAAAGACTATAACGAATTAAGGAATGCCTACTTTGGTGACCTTCACGTGCATACAAGATATTCGTTCGATGCATATGTATTTGGCACGACCGCCTCTCCTGATGATGCTTACAGATATGCTAAAGGTGAAACCATAAAGCATGCCTTAGGTTTTGATATGAAGCTTAGAGAGCCATTAGATTTTTATGCAGTAACTGATCATGGCTTTTTTCTGGGAATGATCCAAGCTTGGGCTGATACTTCAACATATGCATCTACTCTTCCTGGTGCAGAGATTTACCACAATATAAATGCTCCAGAAAACCAGACTTTGGAGTCTTCTGCATTTAGACTTGGCAGCTTTAGAGGTGCCGTTGAAGCAATCGCAAATCCTTATCCTTGGTATCATCCAAAATTTATACAAGCTTTTCTATCCAATCATATTCAATTAGCTATCCAGTCTTTTGATGATGAAACGCATAAATCATCTTGGGCAGATGTAGCAAGAGCTGCTAATGAGCATAATGATCCAGGAAATTTTACTACCTTTATTGGGTATGAATTTACAACTTCTACGGATGTAGAAAATGGAAATTTACACAGGAATGTAATCTTTGAAGGATCTAAAGCGCCTGAAAGACCATGGACTAGAATCGATTCTATTAATCCAGAAGATTTGTGGGCTTGGATGGATAAGCTCAGAGACAAAGGAATCGATTCTCTTGCAATGCCGCATAATTCAAATGGTTCAAATGGACAAATGTTTGAAGTGGAACAATTTGATGGCTCTCCTATTGATAAAGAATACTCAGCATTGCGAATGAGGAATGAACCTATTGTGGAAATGACTCAGGTTAAAGGTACAAGCGATACTCACCCTCTTTTATCGCCTAACGATGAATGGGCAGATTTTGGTATCATGAATTCAAGGGTAGGAAGCTTTCCGAGAACTTACTCTTTACCTGCAGGTGGTTACATAAGGGATGCTTTTTTTAGAGGTATGGTCCTTGAATGGGAAGATCGAGGAAATCCTTATAAATTTGGTTTAATTGGCTCTTCGGACACGCATACTGGAGCTTCATCCTATGACGAGTCTGATTTTTGGTCAAAAATAGGAATCATTGATGCTACTCCTGAAGGAAGAGGCTCTGTACCAGTGACTGATTATCAACAAACGATTTTAGGACGTCAAAGTAATTTTGGTGATACCGGTTTGCCTATTGAAATCTATGAAGGTCAAGAAGGAAGTTATTTAGAGTCCGGATTTACTCAATGGGGGGCATCCGGCTTGGCTGCTGTTTGGGCTGAAGAAAATACTAGAGAATCTATTTTCAGTGCCCTACGAAGAAAAGAAACTTTTGCTACCAGTGGGAATAGGATTTCAGTTCGTTTCTTTGGTGGCTATCGTATGAACGAGCTAGACCTAAATAGTGAAAATATCATCAGTGAAGCATATCGCAACGGTGTTCCTATGGGTTCTGACTTAGTTTCCAAAGGCAGTAATGTTCCAAATTTTTTCGTTTGGGCACAAAGAGCAAAAAATGGAGCGCCACTTCAAAGAGTTCAAATTATCAAAGGAACCATAAATCAATTTGACGCTGAACCAAAAGAAGTTGTCTATGACGTAGTTTGTTCCAACGGCGCTAAAGTTAATCCAATTACAAATAGATGTCCTGATAATGGCGCTACCGTAAATACTGAAACGTGTGAAATATCAAATGACGTTGGATCGGCTGAACTTAAAACTGTTTGGACAGATCCAGATTTCAATAAAAATGAAAAGGCTTTTTACTACGTTAGAGTTTTGGAAAACCCCAGTTGCCCATGGACTACTTGGGATGCAATAAAAGCTGGATTGAAACCCAGAGAAGACTTGCCAAAAACCTTTCAAGAACGAGCTTGGTCCAGTCCGATATGGTACATTCCAAATGTTCCAAATCCGGGTGGTGTTTTTACAATCAGATCGATAATGGACAGCGTTCAAGAAACAGAGGAGCCATTAAATACTAACTAATATTTAACAGAGAACTAGTTGTCATAATGATTTTTAAAAATGCTCATGAAATTCTTGCAAAAATTAAAAGAAAAGAAGTTTCTTCCCAGGAAGTTCTTGAGTCTTTTTTAAACCAAGTAGAAGCAGTAAATCCATCAATTAATGCGATAGTTGCATTAGATGCCGAAAGAGCACTAGAAAAAGCAAAAGAAGCAGACAAAAAAACGGCTTCAAAATCACAACTGGGTTCTTTGCATGGCTTACCCATAACGATTAAAGATGCTTTTGAGGTGGAAGGCATTGTTTCAACCGGCGGAAATCCTGCTTGGCAAGATAATATTCCAAAAAGAAATGCAGAGGCAGTACAAAGATTAATTGATGCTGGAGCAATAATTTTTGGCAAAACCAATGTGCCCTTCCTCTCTTCAGATTTACAAAGTTTTAATAAAATTTATGGCACTACAAATAATCCTTGGGATTTGGAAAGAACTCCTGGTGGATCTTCCGGAGGCTCTGCAGCAGCTTTAGCTGCAGGCATGACACCCTTGGAGCTTGGTTCTGATGTTGGAGGATCTATTAGAGTACCAGCTCACTTCTGTGGTCTTTTTGGACACAAACCAAGTTACAACATCATTTCTGAAGTTGGTCACATGCCGCCACCCCCTGGTTCAATATCAACTGGTAATGGTTTATCCGTAGCTGGGCCTCTCGCTAGATCACCCGAAGATTTAGAAATTGCATTAGACGTCTTGGTTGCAGCCCAAGAGCAAGATAGTCCAGCTTGGAAAATTAAATTACCAAAAGCAAGAACAAAAAAAATTAAGGAACTCAAAATTGCTGTTTGGCCAGATGAGCCTTATGCCGAAGTGGAAGATGAAATAGCAAATCTTATTAAAGAAACAGCAGCTGATTTGAAACATGCTGGTGCTCAAGTTGAAACAGCTGACCTGCCCATGAGTTTTAAAGAAATCGATAAAATTTATAGTCTACTTTTAAACCCTCTGATGCTTGCTGGCTCCCCACAAGAAACTTTTGAAACTTTAGCTAAGTTAAATGATGGATTGGATCAAAACGACACGTCAGAACTTGCCAAAGTTGCGAGGGGATCAGTTTTAAAACATGCCGATTGGGTGGTGGTAAATGCTATGAGACAAAACATGCGTCAGAAGTGGAGAGAATTCTTTAAAAAATACGATGTGATTTTATGCCCTACCTCAATTACTCCAGCCTTTAAGCATAACCATAATCCAGTTCATGAAAGAAAACTGACAGTAAATGGTAAGGATGATGAATATCTCAGAGCAACTTTGTGGGCTGGGCCTGCAGTTTCTGCTGGGTTACCTAGTACAAATGTTCCAATCGGAATGTCTTCAAAAAATCTGCCTATAGGTATGCAAATAACAGGTCCTTATCTAGAAGATAAAACTTGTATCGAAGTTGCTAAAATCGTCAGAGATTTGAGAGGTGGATTTAAAATACCGCCGAATCTTCAATAATTTCAAGTTCATCAAATGAAAAAAATTTTTGCTTTTTTTGGAATAGGTATTGTCATTTTATTATTGGACTTGGTTTTTAATTATGACGACGACGGGCTAAATATTTTTATCTCTGATCAAGAAATTGAAAGCCTGATATACGCTTGGGAATTACAGGTTGGCAGGTCGCCTACTAGAACTGATATCAAAAACATCATCGATGATGTAATCAAAGAAGAGATTTTATACCGAGAAGCTTTGAGATTAAATCTTGACCTAGAAGATCGCATAATAAAAAGAAGACTAGCCCAAAAAATATCATTTTTAAGAGAAGAAACTTCCATTGCTCCTCCAAAGTCAAACGAACTGCAAGCATTTTTTGAGAAAAATTTAAAATCATATATTGTTCCTGAAAGATTTACTTTTACCCATCTTTACTTCTCTTCAGACAGAAATGGTAGGCAAAGAGCAGAGGAAGCTTTAAAAAATATTAAGGAAGATGATTTGCCTAAAAGCGATCCTTTCATGTTGGGGAAAAACTTTGTTGAAAAATCCAGATTTGAGATACAAAGAGATTTTGGAAAACAATTTATCAGAATTTTTGATGAACCTATTTTTAATAGTTGGAAAGGCCCAGTTGAATCAGCCTATGGCTTCCATGTGATTAAATTGCTCAATAAAGTTGAAAGCGTTACTCCCAGTTTAAATCAAGTAAAAGAAAAGGTAGAAGTTGATTTTTATTTGGAGGAAAAACAAAAAACCTTAGATTCTTACTTGTTCGAATTGAGAGATAAATATCAAGTAATCATAAATCCTAAGTACATATTTAATGACTAAAGTTTTAGTTTCTTTATTTGTCTTTTTTTCATCCGCTTTTTTTGCCCATGAATTTAATCCTGCCCATTTATTAATAGATGAGACCAAAGAGCTTGAATACGAAGCCCTTTGGATGACCCCAATAAAAAACCTTGGCACTTCTCCTGAGCTTACTTTTCCTGAAATTTGTGAAATCGAGAAAGACCTACCTTTTAGGCAAGGAAAATACATCTCTGAAAAAATAAATTTGAAATGTTCTGAATCGCTAAAAGGTAAAGCGATTCAAGTAAGTGGTCTGAGCATTCTTAACGATGCCCTGGTGACGGTAAATCATTTTGACGAAGAAAGATTTGAAGGTTTGATGAATCTCAAGGCTCCTGAGATTATTATTCCTGAATACAAACAAGTTTATCCAACTGGTTATTTTTACTTGGGAGTAGAACACCTGCTCGGCGGAATTGATCATATTGTGTTTGTTTTGGGTCTGATTTTTTTAATTTCAGGATTTATTCCGCTATTTAAAACTATAACAGCATTTACTTTGGCACATAGCATTACCCTAGCAATTTCAGTCTTGGATATCTTTAAACTTCCTTCTGCAAGTACTGAAGCTCTAATTGCACTAACAATTATATATTTGGCATATGAATTAACTAAGGCAGAGACTGAAATAAAAAGACCATGGTTGATGGCTTTTGGGTTTGGTCTCTTACATGGATTTGGTTTTGCTGGAGCTTTATCAGAGATCGGAATAGCCAATGATCAACTTTTCCTATCTTTATTGTTCTTCAACATAGGAATTGAAATTGGTCAGCTTATGATTATTCCTGTTGTAGGAATAATTATTTTCTTGCTTAATAAAGTTGATCTTAAAAAACTATTTCGAAGTCTCGTAACTTATGGAATTGGCGGTATGGGTTGTTTTTGGTTTATGACGAGACTTTGGGGTATTGTGGCCTAATGAACCCAACATTTAATGCGCCTATGGTTTTGCTGATGCAGAACTTTTTTACAATCTCTTTTCTAATTTTTTTAGGAATTTGTATTTATCTTTATCGAGCTAAGAGTAAGTATCTTCTTGCCCTTTTACCTTTGTTGGCTCTTTCTACTCATCAGTTTGAAGAGTACGTTTTATCCCCTCTTTTATTTGGCGATTACTACCATTTTTTAAATTGGGCATATAGAAATGGAATGGATATTTCGCCAATGGAAGTTACTTTACTAAACCTAACGCCTTATCTGATTCTGTTACCAGCTTTAGTCATATCAAGAGTTAGATCAGAAAAAGTTTTTGGAATTTTTTTTCTTTTTAACAATGCTCTCACCATGGCAAACGCAAGCTTTCACATTGGCATTTCAACAGCGCAAAATATTTTTAGCCCGGGAATGGTAAGCTCCTTGTTCTTCTACATTCCGCTTTTTGTATATGCGATTTTATTCAATAGAGAAAACGGGCTTTCAAACAAACCAATTATTGCAATCAGCCTCTATGGGTTCATAGGACACTATCTGCTTATCTGGCTAGTTAATATTTTTTAACTAATCTCCAGTAAAGGCAGCAATACTTCTTGCCGTTTCCAAGCTAATTTCCGGACAAGAGAGCACCATGGTATCTGTCCCATGAATGGTTCCAGAAAGCACCCTGCATTGAGCTTCAACGTTTGCTCTTCTGAGCAATCTATAAAAATTTATACCTTCATCTCTTAAAGGGTCACACTCGTTAACGCTTATAAAAGTTTTAGGTAAGTCCTTTACGTCTTCCTCTTTAGCAAAGCCTGGCCAAGCAAGAGGATTGCGCTTTTCCCATTCTTCAATACCATAAACCACAGCGCCATGATCGTTATGTAAATCAAGCATAATGCCGTTATTTTCTGTAGAAGAGGGGTTTTCGGGTAGGGGCCAAATACCAGCTATGTAAGGACATAAAGCATAAAGACCTTTAACTTCATTTGATCTACCTGCTTGAGATAATTTCATTCCTGTTGCAATAGTTAAATTTCCCCCGCCACTTTCTCCAGAAATTACGATTCTTTCTGGATCGATATTAAGATTCTTTGCTTCAGTTTTAATGTAATCAAAACCTGAAACGCAGTCATTTAAGCCCGCTGGAAAAGGTGCTACTTCTGAGGCTGAAGATGGCACTCTTGCATTTCTAAAATCTACCATTATTACTGAAACATTTTGATGAGCAATCAATCTGCCGAAGGCTTGGTATAGCTTATAAAAACAAGAACCGATCTCCATGCCGCCTCCATGTATATAGTAAACACAAGGCAAAACTTCTTGATTATCAGGTCGAATGTTTAAAAGTTTTATTTTATTACCATCTGGTTGCGATACGATTTCAATGGTTTCATTTTTAAGGCCATCTGATGAAATTGCTTCATCTAATCTAGGATCATTGAAAACAGCCTCATACATCATAAGTTCCATTTGCCCCTCTTCTGTATTTGCCTTGGCAAGCATTTCTTCTCTGGAAGAGCTTTCAACCAATACCTCTGGAAAGTTTATATCTTTAAATTGTTCTTTGATTCTTGGATCTATTCTTGGATCTTCAGTTATTTTATTAGTCATTTTTTCTCCAAAATTGAATTTATAATATCTTTACAATAGAAATATAATAAAAATTTAACACTTTTTTAGAAGCAGGAGGTCTAAAAATGTCATATAAAAAACCAAAACTCGATAGCAAGCATTATCAAGATCTTTATAATGCTTTGCCTTCTTTAGAAGGCAAGACAATTGGAATAACAGGAACTACTTCTGGTACCGGTTTTGTAGCTGCAAGTACATGTGGGAAGCTAGGCGCGAATGTTATTTTGCTTAATAGATCTTCCGAAAGATCTAAAAAAGCTTATGCGGAACTAATTCAAGAAACTCCAAATGCGAATTTCATTCAAATTGAATGTGACTTGCAAAGTTTTGACTCAGTAAGAAAAGCAGCCGAGGAAATAACTGAGGTTTGTTCTGATGGATTGGATGTAATTTGTAATAATGCCGGAGTTATGGCTCTAGAAGACCTTCCCACAGAAGATGGATTTGATGTCCAAATACAAACTAATCATCTTTCGCATTTTCTTTTAGTTAAGTTAGTTTTTCCTCTATTAAAAAAAGCTGCGAGTCTTAGAGAAGAAGCAAGAATCGTAAATCATTCTAGTATTGCGAGAAAACAACCTAAAAAAGTCTTGGAATCTAAGTATCTTGAAAAAAATGGCGGAAACTTAGGTGGAAATGGTTCAAGTATCTTTTTTGGCGGAGCTAGGTGGCTCAGATATAATCAATCTAAGCTTGCAAATGCAGCTTTTACTGCCTGTCTTCATGAGAAATTACAAGCTGTAGATTCAAAAATTAAAGCTATGGTTGCTCATCCTGGATTAGCTGAAACAGACCTTCAAAGCACAACGGTAAAAGATGGAGGCATGGGCAGATGGATCACTGAGCAAATGATGAAGGCAGGACAATCCAGAGAAGATGGAGCTCTGGGAATTCTTAGATGCATCGCAGATCCTGAAATTATGTCAGGACAATTTGTTGGTCCTGGAATGGGAGGAATGTTTACTGCTATGAAAGGAAGAGCAGAAAGCTTTCCTTTAGAAGAATTTTACGACAATAGATTTACTAAAGATTTACTTTGGAAGAAAAGTTGTGAGGCAATTAAAGAAGACTTTGAAATATCATGAAAGTTTTGGTTTTAGGAGGTAGCGGTGGCATGGGAAGATTTGCTTCCTCGGCAGTCAGTTCTATAGATGGAATTGATTCTATAACTATCGCTGATATAAACGAAACTGCTGCTTCTGATTATGCTAAATCCTTTAACGATGACAGGATTACTGGGATAGGTCTAAATGTTTTAGACAAAGATTCTCTTAGAAAAGTTACAGCTTCCACAGACGTAGTTCTTAATCTCACAGGACCATTTTTTAAGCTTGCTTACTCAATCTTAGAGATTGCGTTGGAGCAAAATTGTCATTATTTAGATATATGTGATGATTGGGAGCCAACTGAAAAAATGTTTTCCCTAAATAAATTAGCTGAGGAAAAAAACAAGATTGCTATTTTGGGATTAGGAGCCAGTCCAGGCATAACTAATATGCTTGCTTTAAAAGCTATGAACGAGTTGGATAAAGTTTCAAATGTTTATACAGGCTGGGATGTCTCTGGGGCAAAGCCAGAAGAAGAAAGTTCTCAAACGGGAGCCAATGCTGCAATGGAGCATGGTATTGAGCAGATGATAGGACAAGTTAAAGTTTATATGAATAAAAAATTTAAAATGGTAAGGCCCTTAACAAGAGTAAATGTTCAATATCCTCAGTTAGGTAAATTTAAAGCAAGTATTTTCGGTCATCCTGAAGCAATAACTTTCCCCCATCACTATCCAGACATTTCAACAAGCTTGAATTTAATGCATGGTAACGAATTAGTTAATGTTTTTGTCTTCAAAATGATTAGATTCCTCATTGAAATAAAGCTGCTCTCAAAGAGTCAAGCAGCAAATATATTGGAACAACTTGAAAGAAATAAGGTGAATAAGCCCAAGGATATTTTAAATTCCCTGCCTGAAGTTTATGGAATGGCTCAGGGTTTGAAAAACGAAACTGAAACTATTGTTGCTGTTACGCTAGATGGTTTCGAAGAAAATATGTCTATGGGCGCAGCAACTGGCTATCCATTGGCGTGCGGATTGAAAATGTTACTTGAGAAAAAGATTGCTAAATTTGGAGTATTAGCTCCTGAAGCATGTGGGCTAGATCCCGATAACTTCTTTGATGAATTAAGTGGTTTTCTGGGAGATGATGCTCAAATTAAGACAATAGTAACTCAAGAAGCAATCAACTAGATTTTTACAACCAGCGTCTTACCTTTCCTTTATAAGTTAAATAATCTTCTCCGAAAGTCTCTTCCATCTGCACCTCTTCTTTAAGAACAAACATATTCCTAACGATAAAGAAAAAGATAACTAGGAAAATAACATTTAAAGGATTATTCAAAATCAACATCAAACCCAGTAAAAAAGAATTCATCCCTACATACATGGGATTCCTTGTGTATTTATAAAAACCCTCTTTAATTAAAGTAGTAGACTCACTAAAAGGTACAACACCGGTCTTCGCTCTTATAAATCTTGCAATTGAATTGAAAGCCAATAAAAAACCGAGTCCAATTAAGCCAAGTCCAATAATAATAAGAGGCAAAGTTTGAGGTGAAGATTCTCTAAAGAACCAAGTGACGAGCATGCATAAAGAAAGAACCAATAAATAGTGTGGTGGGTAAAATTTCATAATTACATTGTAATATTATTAGAATTTAAATCACTATCCTCTTTCATAAACTAATTTATTTTGAGTTAATAATCGCCACTTATGGAAAATCCTACATTCTTGGCCAACGTATTCTTCTTTACGTTCTCATTTGTGTGGTTTATCTTTGTAGCCGTCGGAAGTCATATGTTCCGAAGGTATTACAAAGATAAAAAATGAAAAACGCACTTCTAATTGATCTTGGTGGAACAAATATTAGATATGCATCTTTCATAGAAAATACCTTATCCAGAATATCAAAAGAAAAAATTTCTGATAAAGATTTCATTGCTTTTCTTACAAAATTATTAGAAAAAGAAAAGAATGAAATTGATTATTTAGTTATCGCTGCAGCTGGTCCTAATAATCAGGATTCTATAAATCTCACGAATAGAGATTTGTTAATTGATGCCAACGAAATAAAAACTAAGCTTAACGTAAAAGACTGCTTACTCTTAAATGATTGGGAAGCTGTAGCTCAGTCTTTGAGTGAAATAAATAAGGAATGTTTTTTGCCCATTAAAAGAGGAGCTGCCTCTAACGAGAATATTTTGTTAATAGGTCCAGGAACTGGTCTGGGAGTGACACTAATTATTAACGGTCGAATTATTCCTACTGAATATGGAAATATTTTAAGTTCGACAAAAGTCATGTTAAAAAATTTTGGTATAGAAAATAGAAGTGAATTTAACTCTCTCGAAAATATTTTGAGCGGACCTGGAATTCAAAGACTCTACGAAGCAAAATTTAATCAAAAAATTACTTCTGAAGAAATAATAAGCTTTGCTTTGAAAGGTAAGGATGAAGAGCTTTTTATAATAGATAATTTTCTTAAGACTCTTATCTCAATTATCAATGATTTGGTTTTATCATTTTCATGTGAAAGAGTAATTTTTGGAGGATCAATTTTGAATTCACTTAAGCCAATTTTGTTAGCCGACAAAACTCTCAAGAATTTTATCTCTGAAATGAATCCGAAATATTCACGCTTGATAGAAAAGGTGCAGGTCGACCTGCTTACCGAGATCGAGCCAGGAATTTTAGGTTGTTTAGCTTATTTAAAAACCCAAATACATCCTAACTCTTAGGAACTTCTGCTGAAATATAGTACCTGGGCTCTTGGCAATTTGAGATCATATTCCAATTATTTTCAACTTCAGGATTAAGCTTTTGCCACTCAGCATCAAAAGCCAGCCTTGCCTCTTCAGATTGATAAAAATTTCCCCAAAAGAAGTCTACTTCTTCCGATTCGTAGTCGGGACCTAAAATGACGTAACTAAAAGGCCCAGGAAGGGAATTAGTGTTTTCTAAAAACATCTCTAGTTGGTCGATTACTTCCCTTAAATCAGCTCCTTTTTTTCCCTCCTTATACAGGCATTGATAATATTCAGAAACAAAACTGCTAGATTCAAACTCGCCTAGAGTATCGTTTGCCCTTGCAATGTAAGCATCAAAAGAAAATTTCTTATCTCCATCACACGAAAGGATATCTGCCGTGTTTTCTGACCAAGCTGTAACATTTTCATTTGAATTCCAGTTTTCCCATGCAGCTTCTGCATCAGCCTTTGTATTCCAAATCAATTGCCAAAAGCCGTCTTGTTCATCATCGGGTAATCTTTCAACATGTTGAATTCCATAAGCAGAAACCAATGGTGAATTAACTTCTACCAGCAAGTCCTGCCACTGAGGCAAAACGTTATTTCTAAAATTTTCAGCTGTATAGTAAACCCCCTCCTGACAAGGAACATATTCCATATAGAACATTTGAGGATATGCGTCAGAACCAAGATTAGAAAATGAAACTTCAATTTCATCTCCACTTGAACTGCAAGCAAGCATTGTTAAAAGAAGAGAAAAAGTTAAAACTAAATTTTTCATATTTTATTCAACAAAATCCTGAAGAGTTAGAGCTGAATCATAGACCCTGATATTTCTAACTATTTCTCTTTCATGCCACTCGGCTAATTTATCCATTTTTTTATCAAAAGGGGAAACTCCTTGGTCTCTTGAGGCTGAGTCTTCCCAAGCTTCCATTTCAGCTAAAGATTCATAACCTACTGTAAAGAGATGAGTTTGCATACCGCCTCCAGCCGTTCTCTCGGATAATCCAAATTGTCCTGGAAATGAATCTTGAATATCTTCATTCAGTTCTTCTGTAGCCTCTAAGATGTCCTGCACATTTGATGGTTTTGTTCTGAACGGATAAACAGCCCAAACTGTATCTTTGTTAGAAGGTGTTCCATACGTTTTAATAAATGTATTTATACGACTTCCTTTGCTTTTTGAATTTGCATTCAAAACAGAAAAATACATAGAAACCTCTTGATTATTTGGATCGCTAAGTTTTGCCATCCAAATTTCATGTTCTGCAAGACTAGGTTGCAGCACAGCAAATGAGTGAGTCTCCTCAACTTTGCCACTCGCAATATATGCATTTAAATGCAAAGAACCTTTGAAATTATTTTTCACAAAATCTGATGACATAAATTTATCTGTTGCAGCTACAATCTTTGCAGCATCTTGAGGACTATCTACTTTAATTAAATATTCTATCCAAGTAGGCGATGCAAAACTTAAAGAAGAAGCAAGAAACATCGATATAAAAAAAATTTTTTTCATTTTTCTCTCCATAAAATTTCTTCCATTACTATAACAAAGTTATAATATTTGAGTGATAGCTAGGTTAATTGTTTTAGTTCTACTCACATCATGTGCGTCAGGCTTTGTTGTCAAAGTAGACACAGATGATTCTTTTTCTGCTGCAAAATATAAAGATTTTCAAATTTTTATGCCTGATCCTTTCAGAGTTGAATCTGATGAAGAAGAAAATCCTATTAGAATAAATAGAATTGCAAAAGCCTTAGCTTCTTCTCTAGTTCAACTTGGATTGGACCAGAATGATAAATCCCCTTTGAAGATAAGCTTTTCTGTAAAAGAAAAGGAAAGATACAAACAAATAAATTCTTCTCATTTTTTCTATGGATTTCGCAATGATCCTTTTTCTTATAGATTTTATGCAAATGATTTCCCGCCGATAAACTATTTGTCTGTGAAATTTTTTGATCAAGATTTAAATAGAGTTGTTTGGTATGCAAATATGAGGATTAACTCAACTTCTCTTGATGATCAAAACTTGGCTAATGAAATTATTGCTCAAATGCTTTCGAAATATCCTGGGAGTTCATAATTGCCCTCCTATAGTGCATTTATTGCACTAATTTAGACTTATAGAACAAAATTCTTTTTGCTAAAGTTTATTTTCTACATATTAAGGGGAATATTTTATGGATACTGGTAACACCGCCTGGATTTTAACGTCCACAGCTTTAGTTTTATTTATGACTTTACCTGGATTGGCACTTTTTTATGCCGGCCTTGTAAGAGCAAGTAACATTCTTTCTGTTTTAATGCACTGTTTTACCATTGCGTGCATTAGCTCAATTGCTTGGTTAGTAATTGCTTACAGTATTGCTTTCAGTGGGAATGGTGCATATGTTGGAGATTTAGGTAATCTCTTTTTAGCCAATCTTTCAAGAGATAGCATGTCTGGTGATATTCCTGAAAGTGTATTTTTTATGTTCCAGATGACGTTTGCAATCATCACTCCCGCCTTAATAGTTGGAGCGTATCCTGAAAGAATCAAATTTAGTTTTGTAGCTGTCTTTTCATTATTGTGGGTAATTTTAATTTATGCGCCAGTCGTACATTGGATTTGGGCAGAAGGTGGCTGGCTTTACGAAATGGGAGTTAGAGATTTTGCCGGTGGATTGGTAGTGCATCTTACTGCTGGAATAACTGCCTTAGTGATAGCCTTCTTTTTAGGTCCCAGGGATGGCTTTCCAAACTCTGTACAGCCTCCTCATAATCCTGGGCTTACAATGATGGGTGCTTGTATGCTATGGGTAGGTTGGTTTGGCTTCAACGGCGGAAGCGCATTAGCTGCAAATAGTGATGCCGGTATGGCAATTCTTGTTACTCACATTTCTGCTGCTACAGCGACTATTGTCTGGATCATCATTGAAAAGGTTAAATTCGGTAAATCTTCTTTGGTTGGAGCAGTTACAGGTTGTATTGCTGGTTTAGCTTCCATTACTCCAGCCAGTGGTTCAGTAGGTCCAATGGGTGGGTTGATTATTGGTTTGATTTCCGGAGGAGTTTGTTACTACATGGTCAATATCGTTAAAGAAACCTTTAATATTGATGATTCTTTAGATGTATTCGCTGTTCATGGTATTGGCGGACTGTTAGGAATTTTACTAATTCCATTTTTGACAGCGGAGAGCTATGGTGGCATTGGATACGACGAAGGATCAAGTTTCAGTGATCTCATGACAACACAGGCAATTGGAGCAGTAAGCGTCGGTTTATTTACCTTGGTTGGTTCAGTAATTTTATTACTCATTACTAGATCTATATTTGGACTGAGAGTTTCTGATGATTCTCAAGAGGAAGGTTTGGATGTTGCTGAGCATGGTCAATCAGGATACAAACTATAGACGTATATAATCTGGGATGAGCTCTGGGATATTTATTCTAGGTGGAATAACCTTCTTAACAGCTTTTGTGCTTTTTAAAATCAGTGCTTTTATATTTTTATTACAAGATATCAAAGAAGGAAAAGAAAGGTCTTGGCTGAAGCTTTTTCAAGTGTTTGTTGTCGATCTAATAATTCTAATCTCTGGTGTTATTGGAACGGGTATACTTTTCATGACTCTGTTAAAAATGGCTCATGGATAAATGCAAACTAAAATTGCCCTTGGTTATTTAGGCTTTCTTCCTTTTGCAATTCTCACAATCCTGCCCTGGATTTTTGGAGAAACGTACGAAGAGATTTCTTTTCAACTGTTAGTTGTATATGGAGGGATTATAATTTCTTTTTTATCAGGAATCATATGGGGAATTAATTCAACAAATCAAAAGAATCTAGTTTTAGCAATTATATTTTCTCTTTTAGGATTTGGAGCTATTTTATTGGCTTGGATAAATCTCATTTATGCAATGATATTATTATTTTTCTTATTTTCTCTTTTCTATCTCTTAGAGTCCAAAATTAATCCTCAATTTTCTAATCCAGACTACTTAAAACTCAGAAAAAACCTCACTTCTGGAGTCTGTGGCTGTTATATGTTTTCAATTGTTATTCTGATTTATTAAACTTAAAAATATGAAGTGGTCTAAAGAAGAAGCAAACAGCTGGTATAAAGAACAGCCGTGGTTAGTTGGTTGTAACTTTTTACCAAGTTCTGCAATCAATCAAATGGAAATGTTTCAAGAAGATACTTTTGATGAAGAAACTATTGAAAGAGAACTAGATTGGGCAAAAGATCTCGGATTCAATTCTTTAAGGGTTTATCTGCATGATTTGCTTTGGTCTGAGAAAGATAAGTTCAAAAGAACTTTTGACAGATTTTTAGATATTTGTGAAAAAAGGAAAATTAAACCAATTATTGTGCTCTTTGATGACTGTCACCGGCCCTATCCAAAACTTGGCAAACAACCTTTGCCAGTAAGAGGAGTTCACAACTCTGGGTGGAAACAAAGCCCTGGTATGGAATTGGTCAATCAAGTAGATGAGGAAAAAATTGATACAAAGGAATTAAACAGATTAAAAGAATTTGTCCAAGGTGTTCTCAAAGACTATTCAAATGACGAAAGAATTTTGATGTGGGATATTTACAACGAACCTGGCCAATTTGGTATCGGCGATAAAGCTCTTAAATTACTTCGATATGCTTGGGAATGGGCTTATGAAATTAGGCCTTCTCAACCTTTAACTGCTTGTTTGGATGGCGCCATAGGCGATGAAATCTTAAAACTTAATGGTGAACGTTCAGATGTAATAACCTTTCATACTTATGAAGCAGAGAAATTGGAACCGACAATCGAAAGGCTAAAAGGATTTGGAAGGCCTTTGTTGTGTACCGAGTATATGGCAAGAGAATTTGGCACTACTTTTGAATTCTCACTTCCTATCTTTAAAAAAGAAAATGTCGGTTGTTACAACTGGGGTTTTACCGCGGGTAAAAGTCAAACTCATTTTGGCTGGTCAACAATTTTGGAGCTTCAAGAAAAAAAGAAGAAAGGTGAATTTTTAAATGAGGGAGATGAGTTGCCAGAACCTAAAGAGTGGTTTCATGACATATTTAGAATTGATGGTTCTCCTTATGACAAGAAAGAAATAGAATTTATAATTAAAATTCTAAAAGAATAAAAAAAGGCGGGATTTCCCGCCTTTTTTATTTATAAAAGTTACTATCTCGCGTAATTGACTTCGCAATTCATGATAAATCCTCTTTTCAAATATCTTAATTTTTGAATTTGATTGGTAAGACTTTGTCCCCAATTTTCATTTCTGCTATCTAAAAAGGCTCCTAATCTTTGTGGTGTGGGTCCTTGAATAACAACCATCATCTGGCCGGTGTAATCTCCTGTATTAATCTGATATGCCTCCAGAGTTATATCCTCAAAACCATTGGCCTGTGCTAAAGCTTGGTACTCAGATATTGCATTTAAATATGCGGCAGGATTTTTGGTTTTTACGTTTATATTATAGTTCGCAAAAGTTTGTCCTGTTTCGAATGAGCCTGAAGCTTCTGTTAAAACTGAATAATGGTCTACCTCTCTTATTGTTCTTTTACTGGCTATTTTTGAAATTTCTCTAATGTAAACAGGATCTACTGTGTTACCGCCGATAGAGTCAGCATGATTTTCAAATAGAGACCAGTAATACATATCTCCAAATTCTTCTGCGCCATAACCTGGCTGGCAAACGCCTGAAGATACTACGTTGTTAATTTCTGCAAGAGCTTTTCCACTTCCTCTAGCCCATTCCATATATGCAACTGGATCAGATGTATTAATTGTAAACACAGACATTGCAGGTGCTGCAAATCCTACGCCACTGATGGCGAGAATAGCGCTTAAAAATATTTTTTTCATTTTTTTCTCCTAAAAAATTGAATATTTAATATATCAAGGCTTCGAAAAGTTTTCTACTGCCCTCCAAACTCTCAATAAGTTTCCTCCAAAAATTTTTTTAATTTCTTCGTGGGTATAATTTCTCTTTAATAATTCTTCAATTAAATTTGGATAAGTTGAAGTATCTTCCAAGCCAACAGGAAAATTCCGCCAGCCATCGTAATCGGAACCTATTCCAACGTGATCAATACCAACTAAATTTTTTACTCTGTCTATATGATCAGCAACATCCTGAACGGTGACAACAAGTTTTGGATATTTTTTCTTTTCGGCAATAAATTCGGAGCCGAAACAAATTTGAATAACGCCTTCATTTTTAGCTAATTCTCGTAACATGTCATCTGACACATTTCTCTCAAAGCCTGGCACAAAGTGTCTTAGTGAGCTATGAGAAGCTATAACTGGAGTTTTAGTTAAGCGTAAAACTTCATAAAAGGCAGCATCAGATACGTGACTTATATCTATCATTACTCCTTGGTTGTTCATTTCAGCAACTACCTCTCTTCCAAAAGGGCTTAAGCCACCCCAATTTTTATTCTCGTCATAAGAAGAGTCTGAAATATGATTGCTTTTCGAATGAGCTAAAGTAATGTAATTGATACCCATGTCAGAAAATAATTTTATATTTGAAAGCTTGCTTTCGATTGGAGCGCCATTTTCCATACCATATACAACCTGCATAACCTCTTTATCATTTGTAATTTCTTCAGGGGATTTTACTAATCTAAATTTATCGGGATTTTTATTCATGATGTCTTCAAGAATCTGAATAATTTCTTCAGCCATTTTAAAGGCTGTACCTTTTTCTTCTGCAGAAGGTGGGGTAAAGATAACAAAAAAAGGTACATTTAGCCCTCCACTTACTGCTCTATCGAAGTCAAAATGCAGGGAAGAAGCTTTTGTAATATCTTCATATGATCCATTTTTATCCTGCTGTATGTAAAGTTGAATAGGTGTATCCAGATGAGTATCAATAATTAAAATTTCTTGTGCTAATTCTTGTGCAAGGTCTTTAATTTCATCTCTTTCTCTTTTTCTGTCCATTAGCTTTCTTGCTTTCATGACATCTTGAAGACGTACTTGATAGTTTTTGTCCTGACTTTCAGAAAAAGCTAAAGGGGAAATAAATATAAAAGTGATTAGAGTTAAAAATGTTACGATTCTCATGGCAGCCTTATTTTATCTACCATCTGCTCTACTTCAATTGGTGGTTTAGCAGTTAAAGCAGAAACGAAAACAGCAATTATAAAATTCACAAACATGCCTAGAAAACCAATTCCTTCAGGAGAGATACCAAAAAGCCAATTTTCAGGATTATTCAATTCTGGAGATAAGAATTTGAAGAAGATGATATAACTAGAAGTAAATAACAAACCGCCTAACATGCCAAAAACAGCACCTTCTTTGTTTAATCTCTTAAAAAAGATACCTAAAAATATTGCAGGAAATATTGTGGAGGCTGCCAAGCCAAATGCGAAGGCGACAACTTGCGCTACAAAGCCTGGGGGATAGATTCCAAAAAGTCCCGCTATGAAAATTGCAATTGCTGCCGAACACCTTGCATAAAACAGCTCTTGTTTTTCATTGATTTTGGGCATGAAAGTTTTCTTTAATAAATCATGAGATATGGATGAAGATATTACTAAAAGCAAACCAGCTGCTGTAGATAAGGCAGCAGCTAACCCTCCAGCAGCTACTAACGCCATTACCCATGCAGGTAATTTTGCAATCTCAGGATTTGCTAACACCATGATGTCTTGATCGATGTAAACTTCATTATCATTATCTTTGGTACTAGGATTTTTTATTTCCCGCTCTCCTTGTGACCCTCTTGAGTCGAGAAAATCTGGACGGCCCTCTTCAAATGCTTTGCCCGCTGAATAATTTATTAATCCGTCTTCATTTTTATCCTTCCAAGCAATTAGACCTATATTCTCCCAATTTTTAAACCAATCTGGTGAATCTAGGTAGTTTTTTTCTTGAATGGATTCAATAAAGTTTACCCTTGAGAAAGCAGCTACCGCAGGTGCAGTTGTATACAAGATAGCAATACATATCAAAGCATATCCGGCTGACTTCCTGGCATCACTGACTTTTGGCACAGTGAAAAATCTAACAATTACATGAGGCAATCCAGCGGTACCGAACATCAAAGCAGCAGTGATACAGAAAATATCAATATTTGACTTGGTGCTTTGTGTATATGCATTGAAACCTAAATCTATAGAAAGTTGATCTAATTTATCTAATAGATAAGTGGAACTATTTACTAAAGTATCTCCAAAACCTAACTGAGGTATGGGATTTCCGGTTATCAAAATTGAAATGAATATTGCGGGTACTAGGTAGGCAAAAATCATCACACAATATTGAGCAACTTGTGTATAGGTAATCCCTTTCATTCCGCCAAGTACTGCGTAGAAAAAAACTACAATCATTCCGATGATAACTCCAATGTTTATTTCCACTTCCAAAAATCTTGAAAAGACTATTCCAACCCCTCTCATTTGTCCTGCAACATACGTAAAAGAAATGAAAATTAAGCAAAGTACTGCGACAAGACGAGCTGTTTTTGAGTAGTAACGTGTGCCTATGAAATCTGGAACAGTATATTGGCCAAATTTTCTTAAGTAAGGCGCTAGCAATAAAGCCAATAAAACATATCCTCCAGTCCAGCCCATCAAATATACTGCTCCATCTTTCCCGAGAAAAGAAATCAGCCCTGCCATGGAAATAAAAGATGATGCTGACATCCAATCGGCTGCAGTCGCCATTCCATTTGCAACCGGGTTAACACCCTTCCCAGCAACATAAAAATCGTTAGTAGATTCTGCTCGCGACCAAATAGCAATGCCGATATAGAGCATAAAAGAAAGTCCTACAAAAAGATAAGTTAATGCTTGAGCGCTCAACTTTTATCCTCTTTATTATCTTTCAATTTTTTTTCAATGCGATTCATGGCAAAAACATAAACAAAAATAAGAATCACAAAACCGTAAATACTCCCTTGCTGAGCGAACCAAAATCCTAATTTAAATCCACCTATTGAAAATTGATCTAAAAAATCTGAGAGAACTATTCCAAATCCAAACCAAATCATAAGCCAGATGGATAAGAGAATAATTAACAGCCTTATATTTGCTTTCCAATACTCTTTGTCAGTCATATATTTTTTAAAATTACTTTATGGGTTATTCTAGATTAAATAAAAAATTTTTTTTTAAACTTATTATTGATTAGATATGGAAAATAAAGAAACAGTATTAGTAACAGGTGGTTCAGGATTTATTGGCTCTCATTGCATTATTCAACTTGCAGCAGCAGGGTATAACGTGAAAGCGACAGTGAGAGATTTATCGAGAACCAATAAACTAAACCAAATACTATTAACTGGTTTAGAAAAACATGAGGGAAAATCAGATCTTTTAGTTGATTGGCAAGTGGCGAATTTGTCATCTGACGAAGGCTGGGATGAAGCAGTCAAAGGATGTGATTATGTTTTGCATGTTGCATCTCCAATTGGTATGGAGTTACCTAAAAATGAAGATGAAATGGTGAAGCCTGCTGTTGAAGGAACACTTAGAGTTCTTAAAGCTGCTTCGAAAGCAGGGGTTAAAAGAGTAGTTATTACCTCTTCTGTTGCTGCAATTATGTATGGTACAGATAAACAAGGTGTATTTGATGAAGAGGATTGGACTAATCCAGAAAGCAAAACAACAAATGTTTATGCCAAGTCAAAAACTTTAGCTGAACAGGCTGCTTGGGATTTTATGAAACAAGATACTTCTGGCATGGAACTTTCTACAGTTTTGCCGGCAATGGTTTTCGGCCCAATTTTAGAGGAAGACTTTGGTGTTAGTGTGGGTGCAATTTTAGATATGATGAATGGTAAATATCCAATTGTTCCAAATTGGGACATGGGCGTTGTTGACGTAAGAGATGTGGCCGCACTTGAATTATTAGCGATGACTAAACCTGAGGCAGCGGGCAAAAGATTTGTTTGCTCATCAGAAAACATGTTCATGAAAGATCAAAATGAGTACCTCTCGGAACTCTTTCCAGAATCTGCTTCCAAAATTCCAAACAGAGTAGCGCCTAATTGGCTTATTAAGTTTCTAGCACTTTTCCTGCCCGCTTTGAAAATGATTGCTGAAGGCTTAGGCAAAGAAAGAAGCATGGATTCTTCACAAGCAAGAAATTTATTAGGCTGGAATCCAAGATCCGCTAAAGAGGCTGTAAAATCTGCCGCTGAAAGTGCCAAAGAATTTGGCTTAATAAAAGACTAAGTTTTCTTATTTACAAAAAACTGTCTATCGGGATTATTGGCCTCTTCTTTATCAGAAAAAGGCGGATAACGAACTGCGCCATTAGGAGCATACTGCAAAATGTAAGATTTTCTGGTTAAGTCTGTTTTGTTTGGTCCTGTGCAATGCGGGGTCAAAGAAGAAAAGACTACAATATCTCCTGCTTTTGCTGGAACTGGTATAGCATCAGAATCATCAAGTTTTATTCTGTAGCCTATTTCAGTGACATCATGCTTAAGCGTTCCCATTTTGTGTAATTTTGGAATAACCCATGGACAGCCATTGGTTTCATCGGTATCGGTTAAAGGTATCCAACAAGTTAAGTAAGCTTGAGGATAAACAAAAGTGTAACCATTGTCTTGATGCCAGGGAAAATCTTCTTGTGTATCTGCTTTCTTATATACTGCTTGATCCCAATACAATCTTACGTCTCCACCGATTAAATCATGACACAAGCCTTTAAAAACTTGATGACTCGCAAAAGATTTTAAGAAGCTTGAATATAAGACTAAATGAGTGGTAAATGTAATATCGTCCGCTCTTGAAATTAAAAACTTCCCATCCTTATATTGGCGAAGATCTTCTGTCACTTTTTCTTCAAAAGGATCTATCTCATTTAATACTTGATCGATTTCTTCCTTTGAAAACACACCCTTTAGAAGAAAAAAGCCTTGTTCGTCATATTGCTTAACTTCTGCTTCAGAAAGATAGCTAAATGGAGGGGTTTTTTTCTTCCAAGAAAAAGATTTATTTCTTTCGTGTAGTTCCAGCTTCATGTCATTAATTAAAAGAATTTTCTAAGACCCAAAACTCCTCAAAATAATCTCCTGATTTTGGTCGCTCTTTATAAAGAGAGGTGTAATATCCGCCAAAAACTTTCCCATCTTGGATATCAGACTTAGGTCTTGGGTCCCCAATTTCAAAAGGCTTGCCTGTATCGGGATTTAATCTCTTCACGAAAGTATTATCAGCTATTCAAAGATTCAAGGTCAAAACAAGAAAAGAATTTTCTTACTTCATCTGAGTTATTCATTACAACCAAAGCTTCTTCTTCAACTTCAGATAAAGTTTTTTTCATGCTCAAAAGGTCATACCAAGTATCAGAAGATAAGCTTAAAGAAGGACTACCTTCAGATTCTTTATCAATTACTGCTATAGAGTTTCTAATTGAATAAAAAATGTTTTCATCATCAGAAAAATTAAATTCTAAAGTTTGAGTGTAAGCATCTGCTTTTTCTGGAATCAACAGGACTCTCAATAACTTTAATGAGTCTATAGGAGAGCGTCTCGCTAATTCTCTTTTATTGAAACGATGCTTCCTGAAACGACTTAAATTTAAAGACTCATCCAGCTCTAGAGCTCTGGTTATGCACCAATTCCTTATATTTGCCGCTGAGGTAGAATAAGCCACCCCTCTAAGCGCAGTAGCTAAACGTTTACGATCTTCAGGCTCTCCAGCATCTGCAATACCTTGAGTATTATAATTTGAGCGAACCAGCCATGAAGAAAGCTCTATCGCCCAACGAAAATCCTCTGCTTCCAAAGAGGAATCAATAATTTCTCTTACTTTTTCAATTCCACCAAAGCCCTCTATTAGGCGTACAGACCTTTCAGGAGAAGGCACTGGGAAAAGATTTGCCTCATCCTCATCAAACCATCCAAAAAGACCAGAGTAGATTTGTCTAACATGGTGCTCTACGACACCATATAACTGTTGCGTAGTGTAATGCTCTTGAAAATGTCTTGGAAGTTTGATTGTACTAATAGCCTCATTTAGAGTAAGCCCCTTATTGGCGCATCTCACAGTTTGGTCCCACAAAAATTGCAAAGTATCTCGATAATTTATAATTATTTTTTTTATTTCTTCTTGTCCTGAAAATGGTGGGCCGTGAGCACTTATTAAATCTTCTGCTTCAAGTTCAGCTAGTTGATCCAAGCCTTTCATCATAATTCTAGGGTCTCGATATTCTTCTCCTCTAATAGCAAAAACATTGAATAAAACCGGCCACAGAAGATTGTTTATGGCTAGCTTCAAATCAGGGAACCAAATTGTAATGGAATCGGTCGCATCAGATGGGGCTGGAAAAAATTCTACTTTCAAACCAGCTATTTTTGCTTTTGTCGGCTCAATGAAAGTATGTTTTGGTGGAATATAGCCATTCGTGAAAGGAGCATGTTCAGGGTTTCGAAAAAAATTTCCGAGCCCCAAATTAACAATGCCGTCAGGTCCTTCTTGGGGCATGGAAGTCGCAAACTGGTGAGCCAACCCTCTCGTTACTCTAGGCGCAACCTCTCCACCAAATCTATCTAAGTTAGCTTGAATACCATCATGTCCCCAAATTGCTAAATTTTTATTTTCATCAACAAGTGTTTGGGTACCGCCTACATAGTGAAAATGGGTATAAATGCATGCAACAACTGGAGCTTGAGTTTTTTTTCTTACCTCCTTTAAGGCTGCAGCCATCTCCTGATTACTTTCTCCGGTATCTATGCAAATTAAACCTTCAGGTCCTTCTACGAAAGATTGGTTGGAAAGACCATTGCCAATTAAAGACCAGGCATTATTGCCTACTTTATAAAGCTTTTTTTCTAAACGTTTGCTATGTTCCAGGGTTGTCGGATGCGCCAATTGACCCTTTGGGCCTATTTGAGTAACTCCTGGCTTGAAAGAATCTTCTAAGTTCATAAAAAATCCTTATTGTTTATTACTTTTTGACTTAGATGAGCAGCTTGGTGGAAGATTAATTGTTGGATTTTGATCAAAAAAACCAACTGGGATTAGATGAAATCCGCAATACTCTACAGGCATTACAGGCCAGTCTTCTGGTCGGGGTAAATGGGTTACCCCAAAAGTAAGCCATGTCACCAAGTCGCATTCACTTATGTTTCTGTCTTGTGCCGTAATCTCTTCTAAGCCGCCCTCTCCAGAGTGCATCACCGTATGTCTGCCGCCTCCGCATCTCTCTTCGTTTTGAAACGGAGTTGCCCAAATATTATATTTCGCAAATGCAGCTCTTTTTCCTGGCGGAGAGTTAGGATTAGATAAAAGGGTTGGTGTATTACCATAAAGAATTTTATAGGCTGTTGGTAAACCAACTTTATTTAGCTTACTGGGATTCACAACTTTCCATGTGCGGCTTTTTTCTGGAGCAATATTCCTTTGAGCCTCACTCTCTTTTTTTAAATGCGATGAAACAGCTTGAAATTGGGTTCCTTCTGGATTCGTATTATTTATTGGTAAGGGCTCAACGTTTGTTTCGTATAACTGATTCTCACCATCATCCAGATCCCAATCAATTCTTACATTGAATAGATGTTGGTGAATTGGTGACGCTAATTCTGGAGAGATTTTAAAATCTTGTCCTGATTTATGAATATCTGCATGATATGCGCTTATTCCAACTACACCTGTAAGTTTTATCTCTAATTGAATCGTGCCATCTAAATATAAATACCAAAATATGCCATAGTCATAGTTTCCTATAGTTGCAAAAGAACTAACTACAAGACGACGAGACCGCCTTACCTCGTTGTAACCCATTTGAGTAGCATCATTATGTTTCCATTGCACCCCAAAATCTTCTTCATGAATACATATTGCATTTTCAATTGTTTCGACGGAACCATCAAAAGCTAGCTTGTGAGCGTCCAAATAATATATCTCACCTAGACAGTCGCAGCCCAAAGTTAAGGAATTTGTCATTGTCCCAAATCCATATTCGGTGCCATCATGAACTGCTTTCCACCAATGCATTGGATCAGATGAGCCATAAGGCACTACCATGTCTGACAAACCTGCGCGGTAAAAAATTGGTCTGTCATTTAAAGAAACTTGATGTAAGGCTAAACCTTCAATAGGATCAATGGAAGCTCTTAGCTGCCAGCCTTCCCAAGAAATTAAGTTATCTTTAACTGAAAATCCAACACCTTCGGGTTGAGTGATGGCGATTTCTTTTGGGCTTTCTCTTAATGTCTCTTGACCGTCTTTGTCATATCTAGCGGAAGCCTCGGGAACTTTCACTACCCCATGATCTTCAATTTCGACGACTTTTTTTTCTGTGAGGTCAACATGAGCAATCAAGCCTTGAATGGGTCTTGCATAAGCATTATCCTTTTCACTATCTTTTAGAAAAGAGATTGCTCTTAGAGCTCTATTGCCACTTTTTATATTCTTGTTTACGAAACCTCCACCTGGCCAGGGATCTATTTGTACAAGACTCAATTCTTTTATACCTCTTTTTTCTAAAGCCTTTTGATAATTTTCATCTCCCATAGTTAGCTCAATCGCCCCAAAAATTTCAGATAAAGTGTAAGTTGGTCCTGCTTTGTTAGAAATTTTTTTCTCAGTTAAAAGTTCTTTTTTTGAAATATTAATTTCTGCTTCAAAACCATTGGATTTTTTATCTACCCCAACGATTTTTACAATCTTTTCTAGATTGCTATTCTCTTTGAGAGACTTTTTATCTGGCTCGTTTAAAGAAATATAACTAAAAGAAGAGTGTTCATGCTCTTTATTACTTTTTTTGAGAATAGAAACTGCGTCACTTATTTCGGATGCGCTGAGGATACTTAAAGGATGATTACTATTTTCAGTCATACTTGAAGTATATAAGATTAAATATGCTCAAAAATTATTTCTTCTTTTTATTTAATTCGTAAGCTTTAGATTTTTTAGGAAAAGAGCCTTTAACGATTGTGGCACGCTTTAAGATTTCATCATATTTTGTACAAGTGAATTCTCTAAACTTCATATAGTCTCTTAACATATCTTTCAAATTAAAACTGATTGGAGACCTGTAGATAAGAAAACATGCATCAAACTCCGTTAAGTCTTTGAATTGTATAGTTTTAATTTCGGCTGGTTTGGAAGTTTTTTCTTGTGGAAATATCAAAAGAGAACTCAACAAAAGTACAGCTGGAAAAATTATTTTTTTAAGAAGCATTAATTATCACAAATCTTTTTTTAATAATTCTAAATTAGTAGCCATATCAGTCAATAATAGCTAATCTTAATTATATGGATAGAAATGAACGGTTAGGCCGATCAATCCATGCAAGAAAAAGAAGGGCTCGTTTGAAGAAAACGCTCTCGCAAAGAAGCGACAATTTATATGCCCATCTTGATAGGTTGAGAGATAAAAAAAGAAAATTTCATATAAGACATCCTTTGGTCTATTAGAGAAGCTAATGGCTTAAGTTTTATATTTTTTGATCGCACTCTTAAGAGGCTCTAGGTGCATGGAAAGATTTGGTCCGAATACCTCTTCAATGTCTCCGTTTTCCCTTTCTCCATAAAAGTCTAAGATGCATTTTTGGTAACTTTTTCTACTTTTTAATAATTCCCAATAAATTTTTACATTTGGCAGTTCTTCTATCTCTAGAATCTTTTCAAGTCTTACGTCTGTGAGCCTGTGAAAGCAGCACATTAAATTTATATCTATGTGTGAAAATTTTCCTAAAAAGTAAGGACTAGAGTTTTCTAATTGTTTTTCAATATCTAGTAGGCTTTTGGCCAGCACTTTGTAGCATCTGACTGCAACTGGCTTTTGAATATTGAAAAATTTCATGACTAAAAAAAAGCGCCCTCTTTCTCTCAAGGGGTGTTTCCAAAAGACTTTAATGGCTTGAAAAATAGATAAGTATTTTTTTACCATGAAATTTATAAGAATTAACGAGAAAGGTGGTATTGCAGTGCCTAAAGTTTTCCCTAAAGGAACGCCATCAGTTAGAGTAGTATCGTCTACCCAAGTATTAAGCTTTTCTTGGTCTACATCTGCTGGCCATAAATCCATATCGTTTTCACCAGAAATAGAATTTAGTTTTTTAATAATGTTTGTACTTTCCGTGACTATTTCTCCATCCAAGTCTAATGAAGGCACAACACCTTTTGGATTTATTGCGAGATATTCTGGGGAAAGATTCTCGGCCTCAGGATATTGATCACAAAGTTTTATAAGGTTGCTTTCATAGGAAAGGCCTTTTTCTTCCATGGCAACACGAGCCATTTGGCTACACAAAGACCATTTAGCGTGATACAGCTTTAATTTCATTGGAAATCATCTGGGAAATATTCCTTTAGGTTTTCCCTTACTAGTTTGGTCCAAATTTTATAGCCCTTTTGATTCATATGAAGCAAGTCTTCTGTATAAAGTTCGGGTCTAGGTTTTTCGTCAGCAGATAACATTGGTGGAGAAACATCAACGAAAACCAATTTGGTTTCTTTATTAGCTAAATTTCTGACCGATTCGTTCCATTTTTGCTGTCTGGGTCTTTGATCAAATCTGCTTGGAGAAGGTTGAATGCTTATGGCAAAAACCATGGTTTTTGGAAGTCTTTCTTTCACAGAATTGAAGAAGATTTCAAATTCAGCAAAAACATCTTCAGGCGCATTCCAACCATTAATGTCATTGGAGCCGCAAAAAAACACAATTGCTTTTGGTTTATAAGGAAAAACTATCTTATCTTTGTGGCGATTTATATGTTTAGTATGAGCGCCGCCAAAACCTCGATTAATAATATTTAGCGGGCTCATGTCTTCTTCCAAAGATTGCCAAAGTCTAATCGAAGAGCTTCCTATAAATAAAAATCCATTAGTTGGGGGGAATGCGATCTTATCTTGCTTAACAAATTCTTCAATATCTTCATCGAAACCATCTAGCTTGTTGTAACTTCGAATTCTCTTAACCCAGTATTTAATTTCTTCGTCATTAAGTTCATACCCAAGAGCTTTGGCTCCCTCTTTTACTCGGTATTCCCAATATTTTTCATATGCAAACCAGCCTCCCAGAATGAGAATGAATAAAAAACCAATTATGTAAAACGAGGCTCTTTTAGTCATGCTGCTATTTATATGCTTAAATAATTACAAATGCTATCAAAAAAATTAAAAATCGATGTTAGATAAAGTTTTTCTTTTTATATTCGGTATCGAATGGTTAGGTTTTGGGGTTATAGGACTTTTCTTTCCAGAGATTATTTCAAATTGGATTGGCATCAATCAAACTTCAGACTTTTATTTAAGCGAAACACGCGCCTGGTATTCTTTTTTTACTATCCTAGGCATGATGTCTCTGATAAGTATTTATCGCATAAGGCTAAGGAAAAAAGTCTATCTAACTTTCTGCATTCTTATGGGGAGTTTTTTGATAGGAAGAACCATAAGTTTTTTACTTGATAGTAGTTTAGGAACCGGAACGGCTATAACGTTTGTTAATGAATTTGTGGTATTCGTAATTTCTTACTGGCGTTATACCAAAAGAGACTTTATTTTCTGATGAAAGTATTATTGGCCTTTGCTTTAATGATAACTTTTTTAAGCTGTTCTTCTTCCAAATCATCTGAAGTAATTGAAACCTCGTTGGGAAAAATTCAGGGTTTTCAAACGGATCAGGTAAATTTTTTTTTAGGTATTCCATATGCTGAAGCCCCAATAGGCGATTTACGTTGGCAGCCTCCTAAACCAGTTGAAGCCTGGGACGGCTTAAAGAGTGCTGAAAAATTAGGCCCTTCTTGCATGCAGCCAACTAATATTGGGAACTCAGCTTTCTTGGACCTATTGTTGGACGGTTATGGTTTAGCATGGTATGAAAAACTTCTGATAAAGTTTTTTGCTTTTTTTGCTCCAACTCTCACTACAAGTGATTTTTCTGAGGATTGTTTGTTTTTAAACATAATTTCGCCGAAAGAGGCCAAGAACTTGCCTGTGATGTTCTGGATTCATGGAGGGGCTGGAAGATTTGGTTCAGGGGGAGACAGTATCTACTTAACTTCAAAATTTGCCGAGAAAGATGTCATTCTTGTAACTATAAATTATCGTTTAGGATCACTAGGATGGTTTGCTCATCCTGCATTATCAGCTGAATCAGTGAATGGTGTTTCAGGGAACTATGCGTCGTTAGATCAAATAGAAGCTCTCAAATGGGTTAAAAAAAATATTTCTAATTTTGGCGGAGATCCTAATAATGTCACTATTTTTGGTGAGTCAGCTGGGGGTCAAGCAGTAGGTACACTCTTATCCAGCCCTTTATCAAAGGGATTGTTTCATAAAGCAATTTCTCAAAGTGGCTCTGGTATTTTAGGCACTCGTTCGTTAAGAGATAATTCTAGAAACAGATCTGCAGAAAATATTGGTTTAGAGCTAGCAGAATATTTTAGAGTTGGAAATGATGAAAAAACTCTTGCGAAACTTAGAAATATTCCAGCTAGAGACTTTATACAAATTTCTAATCCTGAAAAGGACGCTGAGCTTATAAGTAATGTGACTCAGAATGTTGATGGGTATGTCTTTCCTTTTAGGTTTCATGATGCTTATCGAAATGGGTTTTCTCATAATGTACCTTACATAACAGGCTTCAATGCAAATGAAGGAACAACATTAGTTCCGTTAATATTTCCCGAGCCTATTTTTAAAGAATCTTTCAGTAAAGAAAATTGGCTTAAAGAATTTTGGGAAATTTTGTTAGATGGCTTTTCAGGTGAAGTTCCTGAAATTTTGGCATCTTACATAGAATCCATGGATGGAACTTCCTACAATGCTGCTACACAAGTCTGGGGAGATATTTGGTTTGGAGGTCCTGCATATTATTCGGCCCAAAAAAGAAGTGATGATGGGTTAACTACCTATCTATATTTCTTTGAGAGATCGGTTCCTTCTGAAAAACAAACCATTGGAGCTACTCATGCACTTGAACTAGCTTATATCTTTGGAAGCTTTTTTCCTTTTGTAGCTCGAGATGATTGGGATGATAAATTAAGCGAAATAATGCTCAATGATTGGACAGATTTTGCAAAAACAGGTGTCCCGCATAAATCATGGCCCAAATTTTCTTCATCAAATCCAATTGCGAGAATATATGGAGATACTGTTTATGAGGATAAATTAAGAGAACGAGAAGTCTTTGAGGCTCTAGCGGATTATTTTGATAAATTTTAAAGGTTCTTCTTAAAAAATTCTAAAGCATCTTTTTGGGATTGTCGTCTTATGGACCAATCACCTCCCGTACTAGCTCCAAAGTTGATTTCACCTGACTCGAAAATCTTTAGCCTATCCTCAGGTTGGTTCATTACCAGTATTTCACCTGAGTCGGTTTCATAAGTCATGTTGCCATTTTTTGCAACAGTACAAAATTTTTCAGAAACGGCTATAGCATCAGGCCAGTGAGTTACAGGATTGATAGAATCAAAACTATGCTCTCCTCCCGGATATGAAATAACTGAGCTGTTCCCGCCAGAAGCATTGATGATTTCTGACATTTCATGAACTAAAACTGCAGGAGTATAATTATCGCTTTCTCCTACAAGATTAAGAATTGGTCCTGCATTCCATCTATTTTCTTCAGGTTTGATATAAGTAGCTGGATAAAAAGGTAAACAACACTTAAATCTCTCTCCATTAGGAGATAATTTTTCAGCCAATGGTTCCCAAAAAGAATAAAAGCTTACAGTTCCACCTAAACTCCAGCCAGTGATGCCAATTCTTGATGAATCTATATCAGGATGTCTAGAGATAATTTTAAGTGCTTCAAAAGTGTCAGCCATCATCATGGCTGCTGTTACGGACATTTGATCTTCAACAGTAGAGGCAACTCCTCGAGAGTCAAAACTATGAACCCTAAATATTGCAAAACCTGCTTCCAGGAAATTTAGGATATGTTCGTGGTGATGTCCCGCCCAATTATCACTTCCATGAACACAAAATATTACAGGATAAGGTCCTGTGCCATTTTCCGGAAAAATTAACCAGCCCTGAGCATCAATTTCGGGAGCTTTGTCTAATTCATTTAAAATATGATAAAACTCGAATGGGCTTGAAGATTTATACTCCAGATACCCTTGTTGGCCACTTTTTAACTCTATAGTTTCATTCATTATAAAATAAGAATAATTCTCAACTCTCTTGAGAAGTATGAAAGAAGTTTGGCATAATAATCTACCTTTTGATAACTAATTTTTTAAACTGGAAGAGATTTGAACGTTAACCTGCCCATTGACCAACTTATAAAGATTGCAGTCGATAATAAAGAAGGAGTTATAGCAAGCAATGGAGCTTTAGTTGTTACAACTGGCAAAAGGACCGGCAGAAGTCCTGCAGACAAATTCATAGTCGATGATGCAATTACTCATGATGAGGTTAACTGGAATAATGATAGCCAACCCATAGAGCCTGAAAAATTTTCCAAACTTTGGCTGGAATCAGAAGAGTACATCAAAGGAAAAAATATTTTCACCGCTGAAATGCATGTAGGTGCTAGTGAGAAACACTATCAACCAGTTCACGTTGAAAATGAATTAGCCTGGCATAATATTTTTTGCCAAAGCTTGTTTATTAAGCCAAATTCATTCAATTCTGCTAATAAAGACGTCTGGACTTTAAGATCTTTGCCAAACTTCAAATGTAAACCTGAAGTGCATGGAACAAATTCTGATGGAGCCATCATGGTTAATTTCAGTGAAAAGAAAGTTCTAATTTTAGGAATTGCTTACGCTGGAGAAATGAAAAAATCTATGTTCGGTGTGATGAATTTTATTTTGCCAGATGCTGACGTTTTGCCAATGCATTGTGCGGCTAATGCTGGAGAAGATGGTGATGTCTCTTTATTTTTTGGTCTATCCGGAACTGGTAAAACTACTCTTTCAGCTGACCCAGAGCGATGGCTAATTGGGGATGATGAACATGGTTGGGGCAATGGCATAGTTTTCAATATTGAAGGAGGCTGCTATGCCAAGACAGTAGATTTGTCTCAAAAAAATGAACCTGTCATATGGAATGCTATTAAACATGGGTCTGTAGTTGAAAACGTTATCTTCAACCCTGCTTCATTAGAAATTGATTACACCGATCAAACGCTTACAGAAAATACTCGTGCGGTCTATCCTTTGAGTCATGTTGAACAACATCTGGAAAAAAATTATGGTGGTGAGCCACAAAATATAATATTTCTTACCTGTGATTTAACGGGTGTGATGCCGCCAGTTTCAATTTTATCCAAAGAAGCTGCGGCATATCATTTCCTTAGCGGTTATACAGCTAAAGTAGGTTCGACAGAATTAGGATCTTCGTCTGAAATAGACTCCACTTTTTCAAATTGTTATGGTGCACCCTTTTTTCCAAGGCCTGCAAAGGTATATGCAGAACTGCTTATGAAAAGGATAGAAGAATTCGGCAGTAAGATTTTCATTGTTAATTCTGGCTGGACAGGCGGTCCTTATGGAGTTGGTAAGCGTTTTGATATTCCTGTAACTAGAGCAGTTATAAAAGCAATACAGGATGGTTCAATAAACGATGCAGAAACAGAAAAACTGGACATCATGAATGTAGAAGTTCCTACGAAACTAAATGATGTTGATACAAAACTATTAAATCCATCTGAAACTTGGTCCAGTAAGGAAGATTATGATATCGCTGCTAAAGAATTAGCAGCCAAATTTAAAGAAAACATAGATAAGTTCGATATTTCAGATGAAATTAGACAGGCTGGTCCAATTATCTAAAAAATTTTATGACAAGGTCTTTGGGAGAGGCCTTATCGCTTCTAGCAGATAAGGGTGATATTAACCTAGAAAATTCAATTTCTCGTGGAATTGAAAAGGAATCCCTTCGAGTGTCGAACGATAAAACTATTTCAAAAGCAAACCACCCTCCTTCTTTGGGATCAGCTCTTACAAATAAATACATCACAACTGATTTTTCTGAAGCTCTTTTAGAACTGATTACGCCAACTCATTCTTCAATAGAAAATGTTCTGAAGAATCTAGATGAAATATGTAAATTTGCTGTTGAAGAGACGCCCGATATTATTTGGCCAAGTAGTATTCCTTGCAAAATAGATAACGAAGACTCCATTAGACTAGCTGATTATGGGCCTTCAAATTCTGGCCTTCTTAAAACTTTATACAGATCAGGATTGAGTTACCGGTATGGCTCAATGATGCAAACGGTCTCTGGTATTCATTATAATTTTTCCTTCAATGATAAGCTCTTTGAAAGCTTAAGGGGAAAAGAAGACCTCCAAAGTTTTAAGAATAATTCTTATCTGAGTCTGATTAGAAATTTTAGGCGCAACGCTTGGATGATCTTATACCTATTTGGATCAAGCCCAGTAGTACCAAAAACTTTCATCACTGATAGGAAAAATTTCCTTGAAGAATTAAATAAAGAAGACTTATTTTTAGAGTTCGCAACTTGCTTAAGAATGAGTGAATTGGGCTATATGTCTAAAGCACAAGATAATCTTTACATTGCTTATAACGATATTGATGAGTATTTGAAAGACTTGAAAAATGCTTTGACAAAAGAACACAAAAGATACGGTGAAGTAGGCATCATTAAGGACGGCAAAAGAATACAAATAAATACTTCCATTATTCAAATTGAAAATGAATACTACAGCTCCATTCGGCCTAAAAGAGTGACTCCGACAGGTGAACGACCTATTAATATTTTAAGAAATGAAGGCATAGATTATGTGGAAATTAGAGCGTTAGATAATAATTCTTTTTTGCCGACCGGCATTGATGAAGATACTAGTTATTTTTTAGAAGCATATCTTATAGGTTGTTTTTTTGGTGAAGATAAAAAATCCACTAAGAACGAAATAAAAGAACTTTTGGTAAATTGGGAAAAGGTTGTTAAAGAAGGAAGAAATCCAAATCTTAAACTGTTGAAAAACAAAGAAGAAATAACTATTAAGGATTCAGGTATGCAAGTAATAGACTACTTAAGAGATATCTTTGTGAAAATGCCTCCTGAAATGAATGACTATGTAAAAAAAATTATGAAATCTTTGGATATACAAGAAAAGAAATTGGACGATGCTTCGCTTACACCTTCCGGGCGAATTGTTTCTGAATTACGAAATAAAGATAAAACTTGGGAGGAACTAAATTTAGAATTAGCAGGAGAACATTCAAAATCTCTCAAAAGGATTGAAACGAACTTAAATTATCTTTCAAATGAAGCTAAAAGGTCCTTAGAAAAATTCAAGGAGTTAGGAAGGAACGATGAGGAAGATTTTGAGGTTTACCTTGATAAATTTGTGAACGATATATAAGGTTTTATTCTATTTAAAAATAATTAATTTAGTATTAGGAGAAGTATGAAAGCATATGTTTGTAGAGAATTTGGTCCAGTGGATTCACACAAGGTAGAAGAAATAGAAGACCCCAGAGCAGAACCAGGGATGGTTGTGGTTGATGTCAAAGCTGCTGGAGTGAGTTTTCCAGATGTCTTAATCGTGCAAGGAAAATATCAGTTTCAACCGCCCTTTCCTTTCTCTCCAGGTGGTGAAATTGCAGGAGTAATTTCTGAAGTTGGCGAAGGTGTTGCTGATTGGAAAGAAGGAGATCGAGTAATTGCGATGGTTGGTAACGGTGGGATAGCAGAAAAGACATCTGCTTTTGCATCAACTTTGATGCCTCTACCTGATTCGATGGATTTCAAAGATGGAGCTGCTTTTCCTCTGAATTATGGAACGACTTACTATGCTTTAAAGCAAAGAGGAGAATTAAAGAAAGGCGAGACGCTTTTAGTAACTGGTGCAGGAGGCGGAGTCGGCACGACTGCCATAGAAATTGGCAAAGCAATGGGTGCAAGAGTTATTGCTGCTGCTAGTAATCAAGAGAAATTGGATATCGCTAAGAGATTGGGTGCTGATGAAGTGGTGAACTATGGCGATGGCGAGCTTAAAGAAAAAGTAAAAGAATTAACCGATGGCTTGGGTGCGGACGTAATCTACGATGCTGTAGGTGGTGACATCTTTTTACAGTGCATGAGATGTGTTAATTGGAAAGGAAGAGTATTAGTCATTGGTTTTCCTGCAGGGATTCCTAAAGTGCCAACCAACCTAGCTCTTCTAAAAGGCTGTTCAATTGTTGGTGTTTTCTGGGGAAGTTTTACTGGTAGAGAGCCTGAAGAGAACGCTAAAAACTTTGAAGAATTATTCACCTTACATAGTGAAGGTAAGCTGAAACCAGAAATTACGAAAAGCTATTCTTTAGATGAGGCTGTTGAAGCTATTAAATCTTTAGAGGATAGAACAGCAACTGGAAAAGTCGTAATTGAGATATAAAAAAAGAGGAGGCTGGCCTCCTCTTTTTTTGTAATTTCTTTAAGCCTTAGTCCAAATTCTGCCAAATATCATTACTGTGATGACAAGCCACCATCCTGTATTGACGGGATTAGCAGTAAATATATTCATTCCAGCTTCAGGAGAGCCTACATTGTAAGCATCTACGAAAGCTTGAGAAAAGGCACTTATAGATTCTAGTTGCGAAAGTGCATAAGCAGTCCCCTCTAGAATATTAAAAAGCACAGCTCCTGTAAAAAGACCATTGAAGATAATGCCTAATGAAAATAAAGAAACAAGAGTTTTATTCAAAACTCCAGAGTCTTCGGCTCTGATTTGGTTCGCGGCTCTGAATGCAACCCATAATAAAAATGCAATTCCTGCAAAATATATTGCATTAGAAATTAGACCACTGTTCATATTTGACCAGATTTGATATTCATCCATTTTTTTCTCCTTTTAAAAAATTAATAATGTTAAAAATAAGACTCTCTTGCCTTATGTATTTTTTTATTCCTTAGGAGCTGGAGCTGTCCAGATTCCAAAAAATAAAGCAATTGTTATACCTATCCAAAAAACCAAGCTTACTGGGTCAGATGGTATCAATCCTCCATCAACATACCCAGAAGCCCCGGCCTGATCAACAAATCTCTGCCCACCGGCACTAAGCGAATCTAATTGTGACAAGCTGTAAGCCCAATTATTAAAAGCAGCTGAGAAACTATTCCAATTTCCTAAATTGAAAAGTAAAACTGCTCCTGATATGGCTGTTGAAAGAATTTTTTGTATTAAGTTAGAACCTCTTTCATGCGCAAGAGTGTTGGCTCTAAACATCATCCACAATAAAAAAAGCATAGCTATTGTAAAAACTGCCTGACCAACCAAACCCATTAGAAAGTTTTGATTTATTTCAAATTCAGTCATTTTTTTTCTCCCAAAAAATAAATATGAGAATTATTCTCATCTAGAACTATATCTAATTTTAACGTTTTATGAAATATAAATAATTTTTAATTGAAAGAAACTATACTTTCAAGAACTTCTGCCATTTTTTCTGGAGTGTGTGGCGACTTAAAGAACCCAAAATAGTTCCCATTTGGATCAATAACTGCAAGATTCATGCTATGGTCCATATCATAATTCGAAGTATCAGAACCTACCACTGGGACAAAAGGCAGGGTTAAATCTGTAGCTAGCTTGTAGATAACTTCGATGTCTCCAGTAATTCCAGTAAAGGATGGATTGAAGGCTTCTACATATTCTTTTATTTTTTCTGGTGTATCACGATCTGGGTCAACAGATATCATTCTAAAATTTACTTTTGAGGATACTTCTTCTGACAGATTACTATTGGCCATTGCCATTTTTTTCATCGTCATAGGGCACATATCTGGGCATGAAGCGAAACCTAAAAATAATACATCCCAAGAGCCAATTAAATCATTATTTGAAAACTCAGTATCGCCTTTAATTAGTTTGAAATTATTGATTTGTCTGGTCCTAACTAATTTATAAAATCCTATTTGTTTGTAGTCTTCAGCAGTAAGCTCTTTTGGCGTTATAGTTGAGTAAACGAAAAGACCTGCAACCATTGATACTATGAGAAGGCAGGAGGCTACGGTTATTCTGATGGATTTATTATTACTCATAGTTGGATTGGGATTAATTTATCAAGGGCCATGCAAATAAACAATATTGTTAAAAAAGCAATAGAGTAAAGAAAAAGTGGCAAAGCCAATCTGTTGCTTTTATCAAAAATCAGCGCAACTGCAAGACCAATGAAGGCAGTATTTAAGATTGCAGCAGAAAAGAAATAGAATCCTCCAAGATAGCCGGTTGCAAAAGGAAATATTGAGATCACAGCTAACAAGACTGAGTAAAGTACAATTTGTAATTTTGTATACTCGATTCCTTTGATAACTGGCATCATTGGAATGCTTGCTGCAACGTAGTCTTCTTTCCTGTTAATAGACAGAGCCCAAAAATGAGGCGGCGTCCATATAAAAATAATTAAGACCATCAATAGCGGCAAAGCATCAATAGAGTTGGTAATAGCCGTCCAACCTAGAAGTGGGGGCATTGCGCCGGCAATACCACCAATAACAATATTTTGCGTGCCAGCAAACTTAAGTATTTTTGTATAAAAGAAAGAATAAAAAGCCCAAGTAAACAAGGTCAAGGAGAGAGTCAAAATATTATTAAATATTAATAAAAATGCCGTTCCTGAGGCTAACAATAATCCAGAAAATACTTTTGCGTTTGTAGTAGAAATTTCTCCTTTAACTAGGGGTCTGTTCATAGTTCTTGCCATCTTACTATCAATTTCAACATCTAAAATTTGGTTGATAACTGCGCTGGAGGAGGCAATTAAAGCTATACCAAAAAGACCGAAGATAACTTTTGATAAATCTCCAGCAAAACCATCTGCTAAAAACATTGCAGTTGCTGCAGTCAAAACCAGTAAATAAATTATGGAAGGTTTTGTAAGCTTTAAGTATCCAGATATTGGAAACTTTTGAGATTGAGAAATTGCTTCAGTATTCACGAGACCTTAACCTAGCATACGATAATCCCAACAATAGGAAAAGAGCTCCAAGATTATGTGCAATCGCAACGTAAAGCGGAAGTCTATAAATAATGTTTGAGATCCCTAAGGCAAGTTGAAAAAAAAGCAAGCCACCAATTAGGCCAGAAACAAAATAGTTTTTTTCTTTTGCGAATAAATACGCCAGAAATAAAAAATACAAAGTCACAATTAATGCGCCAAACCTGTGAACAAGGTGAATTGCCACCCTTGATTGGTGATCTAATTGACCACCTAAATAGTCGGGCCCAATTCTTTGGGCAAAGTTTAACCCTTTGACATAATCAGCATCTGGAAGAATTTGTCCTTTGCATAGAGGAAAATCAGAACAGGCTAAGGCAGCGTAATTTGAACTAAGCCATACTCCCATAATGATTTGAGCAATCAGAATTGGGAAAGCAACATTAAGGACTCTTAGAGTATTTTTAGATACTGAAAAATAATTTACATTTTCTAAATTTATTTCTTTTAATTTCAAATACGTCAGAAAGATTAGAGTTGTAGTAGCAAACCCGCCGAGCAGGTGAGCAGTTACAACCTGAGGCCATAATTTTAAACTTACTGTGAAATATCCAAGCAATGATTGAAACAAAACCAAAGTACTCATAGTAGCGGTAATTTTTACAATGAAGGAATTCCTTGGTTTTGAAAAAACTGCAAAAAGGAAAAGTCCAATGATAAGCAAGCCAAGTGACCCGGCAAAATATCTATGAACTACTTCTGGAACTGCTTTTGCTATTTCAAATTTTCTTTCAGGATAAAGTTCATTTGCCAGCGAAATTTCAGATTCTGACATTGGCCATATAGCAAAGCCATAACAGCCAGGCCAATCTGGGCAGCCTAATCCTGCGTCTACAAGCCTTGTCCAAGCACCCAACCCAACTACAGTGAAAGCCAGAAATATACCTAACAAAGCAATCAATTGAATTTTCTTTAAATTAACCAATTTTTGATGCCCTTAATAATTTTTTTATGTCAGATAAGATTTTTTTGGGATCAATATCGCCTTGATAGGACAAGATGATATTCCCGAGCGGATCTGCTAAAAGAAAGCCTGGTTGAATGAAAGGGTTTATACCCGCATCACTCATTTTTTGTCTTAATAAATTTAAATTTTTAGCAGATATTGCGGTTAAATTTGTTTCACTCTGAAATAGTTTTTTTACTTTTTCCTGAGTCTTAGAGGATGCGACATAAAAACGCTTAACTCTATCTTTTTCTCTTCCAATTGCAGTGTTAATTTGCCTAGAAAAATAAAAAGCCTCTAAACAGTCTTCATTACATCGATCGTCTAAAAAATGAATAATCATCCATTTTCTTTCCATTGAATCAATATTTAAAGGCTGATAATTCAGCTCTAGCTCTAAACTACCTAGATCAACCGGAGGATCTATCATTGTCCCATAATTAACTGTTGCTTTCGGGCCAAGTCCCGCGTAATACCAAAATGTAGATAAGGAAATTACCAAAAAAGGAGTTCCAAAGATTATCAGCGCCAAAAAAAAGCCTTTGTTTTTCATGTTGCTTTCCTCTTTCTAAATAAATAAAGGCCGCCAAACAAAACAACCAAGGCTAAAGCAAACCACTGAATAGCATAGCCAAAATGTCTGGTTGATTTTAATGAAGTTGGCTGCCAGATTGGCTCAAAACTTAGGTTAGATAAAGCCGATAGTTCAAACACATATGGCATAAGCTTTTTTCCACTTAATTCTTCCATTAGATCTTTATCCATTCCTTGAATTATGAAATTTTCACCAAATTTTTTAGCTTGGTCTTCAAGTACAAAGTCTTTTGTAAAAGGTCTTATCATTCCATCTAGTTTTAAATTTTTTTTTGGCAAAGAGAGCTCTGGCAAAGAATCCCTTTTTTCAGATTCTATCCAGCCCCTTGAAACGAGAATTTTTTCTTTACTTTCTAAAGTAAATGAATTGAAAACCACGTAGCCAGGTTTGCCATTAAAAGTTTTATTATCCACAAAAAAAGTTTTTTTACCGAAAACTCCCGAAATTTGTATATTCCTATAATATAAATTTTGATTCAGTTCTCCGGGATTTGTTTCTACTGGAAGAGATTGTCTTTCTGAAAAGGCATTTTCTAATGCTTTTTTGGCATAGCCTCTGTCAATTTGCCAAACGCCAAGAGATAATGCTCCAACGAAAACGAGAACGAAAATAAAAATAATTAAATATTTAGAAAAGTTCATACTCAATGCTTAAATTTATAATCGCTGTTCTTGCCCTAGCAATGTTGGTGAGTCTTTTTTCGAGTGCATTTTTCTTACTAAAGGATAAAGGTAATACAGTGAGAGCTTTTTACAGTTTGAGAGTAAGAGTGACAATAGCGATGCTTCTCTTACTAACTATCGGATATGGATTGTTCACGGGACAATTAGGTATCAATTCCCCTTGGGGTTAGAATACATAAACGACCAAAACGAGTAGTATCCAAACTACATCTACAAAGTGCCAATACCATGAACCGGCAGCAAGCCCAAAGTGGTCATGTTCAGAAAAAGCTCCATTAAATCCTCTAATTGTCATGATGGTTAGAATTATTGCTCCAAGACATACATGAAAACCATGAAATCCTGTTAACAAAAAGAACGTAGTCCCATAAATTCCAGCGCCAAGTGTTAAACCCATATGAGCGTATGCTTCGTAATATTCCAGCCCTTGCAAAAATACAAAGATAAAGCCTAGAGAAATTGTTACGACCATCCAACTTTTGAAAGATGTCCTGTTGCCTTTTTTTAGTGCTGATTCGGCTAATGCTATCGTTCCACTTGAAGTCACCAGACAAAGCGTATTCCAAAAGGGTAACCAAGTGTGAAGTTTTGAAATCCCTGGTATGTTCATATTTTTATATGCTCCGGGAAAGTTTTCACTATCTGGAGTTTCCATAACCGGCCAGGTCGATTCAAAGGCAGGCCAAAGAATATTTGTGATTCCTTTCTCGCCATCGCCTCCAAGCCAAGGGACTGCAAAGAGCCGCACGTATCCTAGAGCTAAGAAGAATGCAAAGAAAAACATGACTTCGGAAAATATGAACCACGCCATCCCATGAACAAAAGATCTATTTAACTGATCGCTATAAAGTTTTTGATTGTTCTCGCTGATTACATTACTGAACCAGACAAACATTACGCCCCAAATTACAGCGAAAGAGGCCATGAGTAACAGATAAGAATTTGAGCTTTCCTTACCTAAATCATTAATTGTTCCGCCTGCTCCTAAAACAAAGAGCAAAAGTCCAAAAGCCATAAAAATAGGCAACTTACTACTGTCTGGAACGTAATAAGAAGATTCAGAACTCATCGTATTAATTGCTAGCTTGTTTTTGTACCAAGTCTTTTGTTATATCGAAAAGAGTATAGCCCAAAGCTAGAGAAGAAATATCTTTCGGTAAGTCTGGATCTATCACAAACTTTAACGGAATCGTTATACTTTCTCCTGGCTCTAAAAATTGTTGCTCGAAACAGAAACACTCCGTCTTGTGGAAATACTGAGCTCCCTTTCCAGGAGAGACGCTAGGAATTGCTTGTGCAATCATTGGCTTATTCGTAGTATTTGTAAAAACATAGTTCAAAAGGTTTTGCTCCCCAGTCTTAACTCTCATTTGAGATTTTAAAGAATCAAAAACCCAAGGCATATCATCATTGTTGGTTGTAGTAAAAATTATTTTAATTTCTCTGTTGCCGACATTTTCGTATTCCGAAAACGTTGGGCCTGTGACTTTTCCATTTAGTCCAGTTATTTCGCAAAAAACGTCGTATAGAGGCACTAATGCAAAGCCAAATAAAAACATTCCTACTGTTGCAAGAAACAGTTTGGAAACACTTTTTCTAATGCTGGACATTTTTAAGCTTTGGCCTCTCCTGACTCCAAATTAGGAGGTGTTTCGAAGGTGTGATAAGCAGGCGGAGAATCTAGAGTCCATTCAAGACCTTTGGCTCCTTCCCAAACTTGTCCGGTAGCTTTCTTGCCGTAGAAAATTGCTTTGAGTACCACGTATAAAAAGAGTAATTGCGACAAACCAAATAGGAACGCCCCGACACTTACGATCATGTTGTAATCCGCAAATTGCATAGCGTAGTCTGGAATTCTTCTTGGCATTCCAGCTAAGCCAACAAAATGCATCGGGAAGAAAGTTAAGTTCACTGAAACAAAGGAAAGCCAAAAGTGCGTTTTACCCATGGATTCGTCGTACATGTAACCCGTCCACTTCGGAAGCCAGTAATAAACTCCGGCAATGATAGAAAACAAAGCTCCTGGAACTAAAACATAGTGAAAGTGAGCGACTACAAAGTAGGTATCGTGATATTGGAAATCAGCAGGAGCAATGGCAAGCATGATTCCTGAGAGTCCTCCAATGGTGAAAAGCGCTACAAAGGCAATGGCAAACAACATAGGTGTTTCAAAAGTTAGTGAGCCTTTGAACATTGTTGATAGCCAATTGAATACTTTAACTCCTGTTGGAATTGCAATTAACATTGTCGAATACATGAAAAACAATTCACCTGCAATTGGCATTCCAACCGTGAACATGTGGTGAGCCCAAACTACAAATGACAACAATGCGATTGAGGCGATTGCATAAACCATAGATTCATATCCGAAAATAGGCTTTCTTGAGAAAGTTTCGATAATGTGAGACACAATTCCGAAAGCAGGCAAAATCATTATGTAAACTTCAGGGTGTCCAAAAAACCAGAAAACATGTTGGAATAAAACAGGGTCTCCCCCTCCTCCGGCTTTGAAGAAACTCGTTCCAAAGTGTATATCCATAAGCATCATGGTTACGGCACCAGCAAGAACTGGCATTACCGCGATCAAAAGGTAAGCAGTGATCAGCCAAGTCCAGACAAAGAGCGGCATTTTCATTAAAGTCATGCCAGGAGCTCTCATATTTAAAATGGTAGTAATAACGTTAATTGAACCCATAATGGAGGAAGCGCCCATAATGTGCACTGCAAAAATAAAGTAAGTTACTGTGGGTGGCGCATACTCTGTTGAGAGTGGTGCGTAGAAAGTCCATCCAAAGTTTGGAGCACCGCCTTCCATAAAGAAAGTAGCTATCAGAACACCAAAAGCTGCAGGCAATATCCAAAAACTTAAATTGTTTAATCTAGGTAAAGCCATGTCTGGAGCACCAATTTGCATTGGTACCAGCCAATTTGCGAAGCCAACAAAAGCTGGCATGATGACACCAAATACCATGATCAATCCATGATTGGTAACCATCTGGTTATAGAACTCGGGAGAAACAATTTGACTGCCTGGTTCAAAGAGCTCAGCTCTGATGACCATAGCCATTGCTCCGCCAATAAATAACATGATGAAACTGAACCAAAGGTACAAAGAACCTATGTCTTTATGGTTGGTAGTAAATAACCAACGGCTTATTCCTTTAGCTGGACCATGGTGATGGTGGTCGTCGTGATGTCCTTCTATTACTGCGCTCATATTTTACAGCTCCTTCTTTTATAATTTGTTATTTTTATAATCTAAAATTTCTTTAGGCACGACAATTTCGCCGTCACCTCCAGCATCATTGCCCCATGCCTTTCGGGTATAGGTAATAACTGCTGCGATCTCTACTTCGGTAAGTTGTTCTGCATAAGATTGCATTGCTGCGCCTTGAACTCCTTCCATTAAAATTTCTACCTGCCTGCCTTTGTCGTTCATGACAATCTCACTTCCAGCTAAAGCTGGGAATACCGGTGGAATTCCTGCCCCATTTACTTGATGACAAGCGACACAGTTTTTTAAGTAAACCTCTTCTCCAATAGCAAAAAGCTCATCTGTTTCCCAGAGCTTCTCTGTAAGCAAAGCTTGTTGAGCTTTCAAATCTCTTTTGCCTTGAATGAAATCTTTGTAATCTGAATCTGAAACTGCCTTTACAACAATTGGCATGTAACCGTGATAAACACCACATAATTCGGTACATTGCCCGCGATAAACTCCCGGCTCATCAACGAATGTCCAGGCTGTGTTTATAAATCCAGGAATGGCATCTTGTTTAACGGCAAAGTCTGGTACCCACCAAGAATGAATAACGTCATTTGCAGTAATTAAAAATCTTACTCTTTTGTTCACAGGAATTACGAGAGGCTCATCAACTTCTAAAAGATAAGTTTCTGTTTTAGGAGCTATGTTGTTTCTGGCGTCCAAAGATGTTTTTAAATTACTGAAAAAACTTACTTCGTCTTCCATGTATTCGTATTGCCATTTCCACTGATGTCCAGTGATCAGTATGTTAATGTCCCCTTCTTCATCGTCGTATGCTTTTATCATGGTTGAAGTCGCAGGAATTGCCATACCCACTAGAATCAAAGCGAACAAAATTGTCCAAGTTAGTTCTAGTTTTGGATTGTCATCAAAGTCAGCAGGCTCCACACCCTCTTTCTTACGGTATTTAATGATAAGAAAAATCATGAAGCCCAAAACCAATGTACCAATGACGACACAAATCCAAAAAATGGTCATGTGTAAGCCAAAGATTTCTTGGGCAATAGCGTTAACGCCAGGGGTCATATTGATATCATCCCAGGCCGAAAAAGACAGAGGCGCTAAGAACAATGCCGTGAGGCACAGAGTAAGTTTTTTCAAATACATCTCAAAAAAAATTTTTTTGGGCGTTACGTGAAAAGATTATATATGAATAAGCCTTAATCAATAGGCTTTTCAAGCAATCTAGAAGTATCTGGAATAAGATTAGTCCATAATCTAAAAGACTCTGCGCCCTGCTCAACCAGCATACCCCAGCCATCCGATACTTTTTGAGCTCCACCTGCTAAGGCCTCCTGCATAAAGACTGTATTTTCAACAGAATAAAAGAGATCGTAAGCGAGCTTTGTGCCTGAGAATAAGGCTTTTGGCAGACCTATGGATTCTCCAGCTTTTGTTGAAACTGAAGTTGAGTTAATAATCAAATCATAAGAACCGGATAGCAGAAAGTCATCTGAAAGACCGCCAGCTTCAAATGTTAAGTTTTTTTTCCTAAAATTAACCTCTATTCCTAAATCTTTTTTTAAAGAAAAAGCTTTGCTCTCGGTTCTATTAGCTATTTTCAGCTTCGAAGGATTTCTTTCAAGGATGGAAGGAATAATTCCGCGCGCAGCTCCTCCAGCACCTAAAATCAATATTTTCTTATCTTCTAAAGAGACTTTTAGATTTTCTTCTAGATCTTTGATTAGACCAAAACCATCGGTACAGTCTGCAAATATCTTTTCGTCTTTCGCGTAAATGACATTGCATGCTGAGGCAAGCCTGGCCTGATCAGAAATTTCATCTGCATAATTTAAAGCTGCTTCTTTTAGCGGGAGTGTTATAGAAACGCCTTTTCCGCCATCCTTAAAAAAGTCAGACAGCCATGTTTCTAAAGTTTCTGGTGTAACTTCATCTTTTCTAAATTCAATTTTTACATCAAATTGATTAGCAAAGTCTTGATGAATCTCAGGAGACTTTGAATGACCAATTGGCTTACCTATTACGGCGAATTTCAATTTCTTATCCATTCATCAGTTATTAAATTTTGTATTGGAGTAGGTTTGTCTGACCCGCCAAGCTCTCCTTCTAATATAGATACCTCATCTCCAAATAAGTTTCTAACTTCATCAGCATTTTTTGCTGGAGGTTCTGATGAAATATTCGCTGAAGTGGATGTTATAACACTATCTAACTTTTCAGAGAGCTCAATAATTGAAGGATGAACGCTTTGCCTCAGAGCCACAAAGTCGCTGTTACCTTTTATCCAAAGGGGAACATTATCATTTGCTGGAACCAGCCAAGTATGAGCACCAGGCCATTTACTTTTTGTTTTGTTTATCAGATCTTCAGACAAGTGTGATAAGTAGGCTTCAAAATGGGAAAAATGTCCTGAAACCAAAATTAAGCCTTTGTCTAAGGTTCTTTGTTTAAGGAAACAAATTTTTTTTACATCTTCTTCTGAATCAGGCAAACAGCCTAAACCCCAAACTCCCTCTGTTGGGTATGCGTAGATCATTTTTCTTGATAATTTAGCTTTGAAGATCCTCGTTTTCCTTTTTTAAAGCCTCTTTTTGCTCCTCTCTGAGGTTTTTAACCTTTTCAGCGAGTTCCTCGTTGCCTGTGGATAACATTTGTGCAGCTAAATATCCTGCATTTATTGCTCCTGCCTTACCAATAGCAACCGTTGCTACTGGAACGCCTTTAGGCATTTGCACCGTAGATAAAAGAGCATCAAAGCCGTTCAATGGGCCGCCGTCTCCAGGAACTCCTATTACTGGCAGCGTGGTTTTGGAGGCAACATTTCCTGCCAAGTGAGCAGCCAAACCTGCAATGCCGATAAAAACTCTAACTCCATCTGCTATAGCTTCATCTATATGAGCATGCAATAGCTCTGGCGTTCTGTGCGCACTTAAAATATTTATTGTGTATGGAACGTCTAGTGTATCGAGAATTTCTCCAGCAGCTTTTGCTAAATCTAAATCTGATTTTGAACCCATGACAATTGAAACTTTCATTTTTGATCTCCTTAACTAAAATGTTATTTTACAGATGATAAAAATAAATTGAATAACAATCGTGGCAGTTAGAAAGATTTTAAAATTTCCTGATCAAGATTTGCGTGTTAAAGCTAAGCCCGTTAAAACTTTTGATGAAGAGTTGATAGCCTTGACGGATGATATGTTCGAAACCATGCATTCAGTAAATGGCATTGGGCTAGCTGCAACTCAAATTGGCGTTGCTAAACAAATTGCTGTAATCGACATCAGTCCAGAAAAAAATGAACCTTTAGTAATTATCAATCCTGAAATTCAAATTTTAGACCCTTCTAAAATGGAAGATTACGACGAAGGCTGTTTAAGTGTCCCAGGTTTTTTTGAGAAAATTTCTAGACCATCAGATATTAAACTCTGTTATCAGGATTTAAGTGGAAAAAAACAAGAAATTAAACCTGAAGGACTTTTGACCAAAGTTGTCCAACATGAACTTGATCATCTCAATGGTCGATTATTCGTTGATCATATTTCTGAACTTAAAAGAAGAAGAATCCGAAATAAAATTGTCAAACAGAAATAATGAATATCTTATTTGCTGCCACACCTAAGATTGCTCTTAAAACTCTAGAAACGATCTATGAATCAAAACACGATTTAGTTGGAGTGATTTGTGCAGAAGAAAAGCGTTCGGGCAGAGGATTAAAATTTGTTAAAAGTCCAATCAGAGTTTTTGCAGAAGAAAAAAAAATTAAAATCTTTTCATACAATGAAATCAAAGATAGAAAATTCAGACCTGCCTTGGAAAAATTCAATATTGATCTTCTTCTTGTCTTTGCTTTTGGACACATCATTAGTGAAGATCTTTTGAATGTGGCAAAACATGGAAGCTTTAACATTCACACATCTTTACTACCTAAGTATAGAGGTGCAGCCCCAATACAAAGAAGCATAATTAACTGCGACCGAGAAACAGGAATTACATTCATGAAAATGGATGCCGGTCTTGATACGGGTCCAATTGTAAATAGCGTAAAAGTTCCTATTGAAGAAGGGATGAATACCGAAGATTTAGAGGAAATCATGAGCAATGTTTCATCTAGGAATATTTTACAAACTATTGATTCTATTGAGGAAAATACATTTTCTCTTACAGAACAAAATGAAAATGAATCTTCTTATGCTCCTAAAGTAACCAAAGACGAAGCTAGAATAGATTGGACACAATCAGCGGAAGAAATAGTTGGCAAAATTAACGGTCTTTGTCCTAACCCTTGTGCATTTTCAGAATATAAAGGTGAACGAATTATTATTCACCGTGCAAAAATAAATGCCCTGCCCGCTTCGAATCCCGGAACAGTTATCAAGGCTGATAAAAACGAAATTTTAGTCTCTGGAATAGATCAGTGTGTCGAAATTAAAGAACTTGCCAGGCAGAATAAAAAACGAATGGCATACAAAAGTTTCTTCAATGGATCAAAAGATTTTTTTAACTCCTATGAGAGCTTTAAATAGTCATAATCAAATTCACAATATTATTTTTCTGAGAGTATAATTTTTATTGGAGCAATAATTGAACATCTTAATTTTAGGTGCCGGACAAGTTGGATCAGAATTGACCGAAATTCTATCTGAGGATGGGCACAGTATAACTCTCGTCGATCTTAACGAAGAAAAACTTGAAAAAGAGTCAGAACAACATGATATAAAAATTGTGTGTGGAAATTGTTGCTATCCACAAACTCTCGAAGACGCAAATATTCAAGATACAGAATTGGCTATTGCCATGACCGAATATGATGAAGTTAATTTGGTTGCCTGTCAGATGATTAAACATCTCAATAAGAAAACTAGAACCATGGCTAGAATTAGAGCTAGAGAATATCTTAAAGGCAAGGGTAGTCAGATTTTTGAAAATGGAGAATATTCGATTGACGTTTTGATTTCGCCAGAAACTCTTATCACCGAATACATTTCAAAATTGGTCCAGCTTCCAGGAGCTCTTCAGGTTTTAGATTTTGGTGGCGGGCGAGCTTCTATGGTGAGTGTAAAAGCTGTTGAAGGAGCCCCAATTACTGGTCACAAAGTTTCAGAACTAAGAGAGCACATTCCTAATGCAGATGCTAGGGTTGCGGCTATCTATCGAGAAGAAGAGATTATTATTCCAAGTGGAGAGGATTATATAAAAGATGGAGATGAAGTTTTCTTTATCTCTGCTAAAGGAGATATAAAGAAAGTAATGTCTGAAATTAGGCCAAGAGATTCTAAATACAAGAATATAATGATTGCAGGTGGCGGAAAGATTGGCAGAAGATTAGCAAAGATCCTTGAAGATAAATTTAGCGTTGTGAAAATTATTGAAAAAAGTAGAAAAAGAGGAGATTACCTATCTGAAAATTTAGATTCTGCTTTAGTCCTCAATGGCGATTCAACTGATGAAGATTTACTAATAGAAGAAGGCATAGAATCGATCGATATGTTTTGTGCAGTCACTGATAGTGATGAAGCAAATGTTATGTCTTCCTTATTAGCAAAAAAACTTGGAGCCAAAAAAGTGCTTTCTTTAATGAATAAACAATCTTTTTTAGATCTGATTCATCAAGGTGAAGTAGACATTACTGTAATTCCAAATGAGATTACAATTGGGGTTGTTCTGAAAAACATAACAAAAGCAAAGATTGAAAGAGCTCACACCTTTAAAAAAGGTAAATCTGAGGCCTTAGAGCTCATAGCAAGCCCTGAAACAACTCCTAGGATCATTGGTCAAGAAATAGATGACATTAAGCTACCAAATGGCTGTACCATAAGTGCTGTAATTCGTGAAAAAGAAGTTAAAATCGCTCATCATGATCTTAAAATTCACGAAGATGACCATATAATTATCTTCTTATCTGATAAAAAACTTTTTCCAGCTTTAGAAACAAGTTTAATGAGTTAAGAAGAAATTAAGTGCTATTTAAGAAATTTTAATGAAGTTTAGGTTAATTTCTAGGGTTTTGGGAATAGGTTTGATCGCCTTTTCTTTTTTACAGCTTACACCGATTATAGTTTCTATTATCTATAGCGAAGAGAATATTACAGCTTTTGCCTATTCCTTTCTTGTAACCCTCGTGTTTGGCTTGTTTCTATATTTGGTTAATTTTGAAAAGAAATATGAAGGGATAAGAGTTAAAGAAGGTTTTTTGTTAACTGTTCTGCTTTGGTTATTTTTTACTATTTTTGCAACTTTACCATTTATACTTGGGGCTAAGAGTGATTTATCAATAGTAAGTGCTTACTTTGAAGCTACCTCAGGTTTAACTACTACAGGTGCAACAATATTTTCTGATCTTTCAGGGGAATATTACTCTATTTTGTTTTATAGAGGCTTGCTCCAATGGATTGGTGGTCTTGGTATTATCGTATTGGCTATTGCCCTTATGCCTCTTTTGGGAGTTGGTGGAATGCAGCTATATAGGGGTGAAACACAAGGACCTATAAATCAAAGCAAATTAAGGCCGAAAATTGCTGAAACTGCTATGGTCTTGGTGTACATATATCTCATTCTTACTTTGCTTTGTTTCCTGTCCTACTTCATAGCTGGAATGGAATATTTCGACGCAGTAGTTCACTCTTTTACTACGATTGCAATTGGCGGCTTTTCTAATTACAACGAGAGTTTTGCTTTCTTCAACAACAACACAATTTATCTTTTGGCTGTTGTTTTTATGTTCATTTCAGGTATAAGTTTTTCTCTTCATTACCTTTCTTTTTCAAATTTTAAATTATTCAACTATTTAAAAGATCCTGAATTTGGGTTTTATTGGAAAATGCTTTTTCTTGCTTTTGTTCTTTTCTTAATAACTATCTGGTTAAGCAGCTCTGAAATTTCTTCTAGTGTAATTGTATCTTCCTTATTTACTGTCACTTCTTTTGCGACAACTACTGGGTTTACTGTTTTGGATCATACTTTGTTTCCGACATACCTCCCACAAATGCTAATTTTTATCGGCATGATAGGGGCTTGTGCAGGATCAACTGCAGGAGGTTTTAAAGCGATAAGAGGTTTGGTACTTTTGAATCATGCTAGAAGAGAGCTTAAAAAACTTATACACCCAAATCTTGTCTTACCCTTAAAAATTGGCGGAAAGAAAATTAACAGTGAAGTTGCAGATTCAGTTTGGGGATTTTTAACTGTTTACTTGATTACTTTCTTAGTTGGATCTTTTATCTTAATGGGGCAGGGGATAGATACAGAAACTGCTTTTTCAGCAATAGCGGCGTGTCTAAATAATTTAGGTCCAGGACTCGGTGAAGTAGCTTATAATTACGCAGGAATGGATGCGTTTACGAAAGTTCTTTTGGCTTTCGTAATGATACTTGGAAGATTAGAAATCTATACTTTGTTGGTATTATTTACAGCATTCTTTTGGAAAGAATAGTAAGTACTTACTTCTAATAAGATACAAGCATGGCTGAAAATAAAATGGATAAAATTGTCTCTCTTTGTAAGAGAAGAGGCTTCATTTTTCAAACTGCAGAGATATATGGAGGAATGCAGGGCGTTTATGATTATGGACCTCTTGGTGTTGAACTTGCCAACAATATTAAACGAGCTTGGTGGGAATCTATGATTTACCAAAGAGATGATATAGAAGGCTTGGATTCTTCAATTTTGGGCAGCCAAAAAATCTTTGCGCAATCAGGTCATGAAGACACTTTTACTGACCCTTTAATTGATTGCAAAGATTGTAAATTCAGAATGCGAGCAGATACTTTAGATGAAATGAAGTGTCCAAATTGCGGGTCAACAAATTTAACTGAGCCTAGAGACTTTAATCTGATGTTTAAAACTAATATTGGGCCAGTAGACGATGGCTCTTCCATTGCCTATCTTCGTCCAGAAACAGCTCAGCATATTTTTATTAATTTTAAGAATGTTTTAGACAGCACTTCTAGAACCCTACCTTTTGGGATTGCCCAAATTGGAAAAGCGTTTAGAAATGAAATAACAGCCAGAAATTTTATCTTTCGAAAAAGAGAATTTGAGCAAATGGAAATGGAGTATTTTGTAGAGCCGAAAGATGATGAAAAATTTCATGAATATTGGATTAAAGAAAGAGTGAAATGGTGGATGGATCAAGGTTTAAGTGAAGAAAATTTAGAAATTTTTAATGTCCCCAAAAAGGAATTATCCCATTACTCCAAGGCAACAGCAGATATTATGTATAAATTTCCTCATGGAACAGAAGAGCTGGAGGGGATTGCAAATAGAACGGATTTTGATTTAGGCTCTCATACCAAGTCTCAAAAAGAATTTAACATACAGGCTAAAACGAGGGAAAATAAGGCTTCAAAAGCGAAACTTGCCTTTCAGGATAAAATATCAAATAAATGGCTTGTACCATATGTTATTGAGCCAAGTGCTGGAGTCGAAAGGGCGTTTTTAGCTATTCTGAACGACGCATATAAGGAAGAAAATCTTGAAAATGATTCAAAAAGGGTAGTATTGTCTTTGAAAAATCACCTATCTCCTATAAAAGTAGCTGTTATTCCCCTTAAAAAGAACGTAGACGCAATAGTAAAAGCTTCTGTAGAGATAAAAAATAGGCTCTTAAAACTGAATATTGGAAGAGTTGCAGTTGAAAATACTGGAAATATAGGAAAGAGTTATAGAAAACATGATGAAATTGGTACTCCAATTTGTATAACAGTTGACTATGACACCATAGAAAAGAACAAAGTTACTTTTAGAGATAGAGATACTATGGAGCAAGAGGTAATCGACTTAAGCGAAATAGATAAAAGCATTCTAAAGTTATTTAAAGGTTAAGAATGTCAGACCAGAAGTACATTATTCTCGATAGAGATGGCGTTATTAACGTTGATCTCTTTGATTATGTTACAAAGCCAGCAGATTTTAAATTCGAGGATGGAAGCCTAAAAGCATTATCTATGTTATCTAACAATAATTTTAAAATTATTGTTGCAACAAATCAGGCCTGCATAAGCCTCGGCATAGCTTCTAAAGATCAAATAGATAACGTAAATTCTCACATGAAACAAAAAGTTAGAGAACACGGATCAGATATTATTCATATAGAAGTTTGTCCCCATAGACCTGAAGATGATTGTGAATGCAGAAAACCAAAAACCGGTCTTTTGCTCCAAGCAGAAAAAGCTCTAGGTATTAATCTTAAAGGTAGTTATTTTGTTGGAGATAAATTTTCTGATGTTCAGTGTGCTCTTGCTCATGAATGCAAACCTTTATTGGTTAAAACTGGTTATGGAGAGATCACGTTGAAAAATCATGATACTTCTCAAGCCCAAGTTTTTGAAAATCTATTGTCAGCAACAAAATTTATCTGTCAATGATTTCATATGTAAGATCTTTTCTTTTTTATGTGATTTTAGGAATTTCTTTAATCATCATATCTTTAACCTTTCCGGCTTGTATTTTTATTGATAGAAAATTCAGACAGAAAATTATTCTTTCCTGGGTTGCTTTCTTTCGTTGGTGGATAAGAATTTGTTGCGGAGTAAAGATTGTTTTTAAGGGAAATGTTGAGGTCATAAATTCTCCTAGAAAAAAAATCTTTTTTCCTAACCATCAAGGGTTTATAGAAACTTTGGTTTTGTATGAAAGATTTGTTCCTACAGCAACCATCCTGAAAGATGTTTTATTATCATGGCCAATTATTGGCTGGGCTTTGAGACTGCTTAGTTCAATTCCAATTGATAGAGGTAAGGGCTCGGAAGCTGTAAAAAAGATTTTTTCTATGGGCAAGGAATTATTAGATTCTGGTTTTTCTTTAATCTATTATCCAGAAGGCACTAGAAGAAAACCGGGAGACCTTGGTATCTACAAAAAAACGGGTGCGGAATTAGCTTTGCAAACAGATAGTGAAATTATCCCTATAGTTCATAATGCAGGAGAATCTTGGTATGGGGGGGATTTTGTTATAACTCCCGGCGATGTAATTTTTTTTATTGGAGACCCTATTCAGCCAACAGAAAACTCCTCTGAAACAACAAAAATAGTTAGAAACTGGACAGAAAATAAATATTCAGAACTTTTTTGAGTTAAATATCTATATTGCCAATTAAAGAAGCATTAGTTTCAATAAACTCTCTTCTGTTTTCGACATTATCTCCCATAAGTTGCTCAAACAAATCACTAGCTTCATCGGCATCTTCAATCTTTACTTGAACTAATCTTCTGCCAACAGGATTCATAGTAGTGTCCCACAGCTGTTCTGGATTCATTTCGCCCAAGCCTTTGTATCTCTGAAGAGATAAGCCTTTTCTCGTAGACTCCATTAATTTGTTGAATGGGTTAAGAAAATCTTCTATTTTTATTTTTTCTTCAGAAATAACAAGATAACTTGTTTTTAACTTGAGATCTTTAAGTGCTTTTTTGTAACCCTTTATAATCTTATAAGGAGTTGTCTGATTAGATTTGAAAAATGAAAAAGGAATTATAGAAAAAGAAGAGTGCCCGTATTCAGACCTTTCAACCAAAATAGACTGCTTATTTTTTTCATCAATCGAAGCTTTCCATGCAACACCTTTTTTTTGTTCAATATTTTTAAGAAAAGCTTTTATCCATTTTTTTACATTTTCAGCAGATGGCGTAGAAGGAAATTCATCTGAATTCAACATTGAAATGAGAATATCTTGATCTAAAGAAACCGAAGGATTTGAAATAGCAGTTTGAAAACTATTAAAGAGTTTTAATAATTCTTTGAATTTTCCAGCTTCTATTTTTTTAGAAGCTGTTGCAAATAGTTCAGTTTCATCAACTGCTTTGTCCATTAAAAATTCTTGGAGAGCTTCTTCATCTTTTAAATAGATATCTTTTTTGCCTTTCTTTACTTTATAAAGGGGAGGCTGGGCAATGAAGATATGACCAGCTTCTATTAACTCAGGCATTTGTCTATAGAAAAAAGTTAAAAGAAGAGTTCTGATGTGTGATCCATCTACATCAGCATCCGTCATGATAACTATTGAGTGATATCTAAGTTTCTCTAGAGTAAATTCGTCTCTAATTCCACAGCCCAAAGCAGTAATTAAGATGACTATTTCCTGACTGCTTAATACTTTATCCAGTCTTGCTTTCTCTACATTTAAGATTTTTCCTTTTAATGGCAAAATTGCTTGGTTTTGTCTGTTTCTGCCTTGTTTTGCTGAACCGCCTGCTGATTCTCCCTCAACTAGATAAATTTCACTTAATTCCGGTTTCTTTTCCTGACAGTCTGCAAGTTTTCCTGGCAAACCAGATCCATCTAATCTGCCCTGTTTGCGAGTCATTTCCCTTGCCTTTCTGGCAGCTTCTCTCGCTCTTGAAGCTTCCAATATTTTTGAGACAATTATTTTTGCCTCATTTGGATTTTCTAATAAATAATCAGAAAGGTGCTTGTACGTTTCTTGCTCGACAACCGGTTTTATTTCTGAAGAGACCAACTTGTCTTTTGTTTGAGATGAAAATTTGGGATCAGGAAGCTTGGTTGAAATAATTGCAGTAAGTCCTTCTCGAGCATCCTCACCGCTTGGTGGAGATGTTTCATTTTTTAAATACCCTTCTTTCTCCATAAAATTATTTAGAGTCCTAGTTAGGGCAGTTCTGAAACCTACTAAATGACTTCCTCCATCGCGTTGAGGAATGTTATTGGTAAAACATTGAATGTTTTCCTGATAAGAATCATTCCACTGCAAAGCAATTTCTATAGAGATACCCTTGCCTGCTTCTTTGTTGAAAGAAAAGATTTTATTTAGCGCGGTTTTATTTTTATTTTTATAAGAAACAAATTCTTCTAAGCCGCCAGTAGATTTAAAAATGTTACTTTTTGAAGATCTCTCATCAATGAGTTCTATTTGCACTCCTGAATTTAAAAAAGATAACTCTCTTAATTTTTTTTGAACGATCTCGTAATCAAATACCCTGTTCTTTCCGAAAGTAGATTCTGACGGAACGATCGTTAAAGACGTGCCTTGATCTTTTGTAGATCCACTTTTTTTAATCTTGTTTTTTGGAACGCCATCTTTGTAGGATTGCTTGTAAACATTTCCTTCTCTTTTTATTTCCAGCTCGAGAGTTTCTGATAAAGCATTTACCACTGAAACGCCAACACCATGAAGTCCCCCAGACACTTTGTAGGAATTATCGTCAAACTTTCCGCCGGCATGTAATTTAGTCATTATCACTTCAGCTGCAGAAATACCTTCATCTTTATGGACATCTACCGGTATACCTCTGCCATTGTCACTGACACTTACTTTTGCATCAGAATGAATAACTACTTTAATTTCATCACAAAAACCTGCTAATGCTTCATCTATAGAGTTGTCTACGATTTCGAAGATCATGTGGTGCAAACCAGTACCGTCATCGGTATCCCCAATGTACATACCTGGTCTTTTTTTTACGGCTTCTAGCCCCTTCAGAACCTTAATGTTCGAAGAGTCATAAACTTCTTTTTTGGGGGCTTTTTTAGGCATCAAGTATTATAAATCAATTACAAAATCAAACTCATATTTTTCTAAGTTTTCCAAAGAAGTTATAAATAATTGACAATCAACATCTTGAAGAAGACTTAGTGCTAAGTCCAAATTTTTTTCATCAAGCTCAGAAGGCAAGTCGTCTAGCAAGAAAATTGCTTTGTTTGGTCTAAGATCACTGTAAGCTTTAATAAAAAATAAATAAATCAATAAAATCAATAGCTTTTGTTCGCCTCTTGATAAAATATTTCCAGAATCTTGATTATTTATTTTAACGCTTAAATCAGAAGTTTGTGGGCCTAAAGAAGTAAATCCCCTTGCCTGATCCTTAACATAAGATTCTCTTAACTCCTCTAATAAGTTATTTATCCAGCCTTTATCGTAAGTAATTGAGATCTCCTTGAACTTATCTTTTAGGTTTTCAGGTAGAGTCAAGGAATCTACAAAAGATGGAAAGCTTTTTAAGAAAGAATCTATAAACTGAAGCTTTTTTTTGGTTAATTTCTGAGACAAATCAATAAAGACTTTTGTCCAAGATTTAAGCTCAGAAGAAGAGCTTTTTTTCAGTGCTCTATTTCTTTGGGCGAGGGCTTTTTTAAACTTCAAATGATCTATCTTGTAATCGTGTTCCACGTGAAACATTAAGTAATCTATAAATGACCTTCTATTCTCCTTTGGCGCTTCCAACAGACTCAAAGAAAAATTATTGAGCACCAAAGGCAAAAAGTCGTTTTGAATATTTCCTGTTTTAGATTTTACAGATGATGATAAATCCTTTGTTAAAGAAAATTTTTCTCCATTTAAAATCGCGTCTACTTTAAAAAAATTTGATCCAAAATTAATCATTGCATTTGAAGAAGAAGTTCTGAAAGACTTTTTAGAAAGAATGAAAAAAATAGCCTCTAAAAAAGAAGACTTCCCTGCCCCATTTTTTCCAATAATTAAATTCTTTTTCGAAAGATCAAAGGAAGAGTTTTTAAAAGATCTGAAATTGTTTAAATTTATTTTTGATAGAGGCATTTCATCATAACCTCATCGGCATGATTACATGTACTAAATCATCACTAGAAGAATTTTTAACTAAGCAGGAATTTTCCGAGCCAAAAAAAACAAATTCAATATCATCTCCTGGAAGGTAATTTAAAGATTCTTGAACATAATTTATGTTGAAGCCTATTTCAAAATCTTGTCCAGAATAATCTACATCCAACTCTTCTTCTGCGCTTTCTTTGTTTGGATTATTAGCAAGAATTTTTAATTTGTCTTTGCTAAGTTCAAATTTTACGCCTCTAAATTTTTCATTAGAAAGAACAGCTGATCTTGATAGTGCCGTAAGAATGGGTGACTTTGAAGTTTCAAGAGATTGCTCCTCCCCAGAAGGAAAGACTTTTTTATAATCTGGATAAGCTCCTTCAATTAATTTACTTATAAAAGTGAAATTTTCGGATTCTATTTTTAATTGAGAGTTGTTTGAAGAAAAAGAAAATTCCTCAGGAAATAAATTTAAAATTCTTTGTAACTCTAAAGCTGTAGATCTGGGAATGATTAATTTTTTATCTTCCAAATCTTCAGAATGTGAATAAGACCCCCAGGCAAGTCTGTGACCATCAGTAGCAACCATATTTATTTTCTTTTGAGCAGTCTCAAATAATAATCCATTTAAATAATATCTAACATCTGCTGATGCCATAGCAAAACTGGTACTTTCAAGGACCTTACCAAACTTATTTCCATCTAAAGCAATATTAAAATTGTGCTCCTCTAAATCCACGAATGGGAAATCCTGTACAGGCAATACTGCTAAGTCTGCTTGAAAACTTAATGCTGAAATTTCAAGTTGGTTATCGATAACTTCAAAATTTAACTCTGTATTATCTGGCACAGATCTAATGAGCTCAAATAGTTTTCTAGCTGATACAGTTGTTTCTCCATCATCCGATATCGAGCAATCCGAAACAATAAGAGATAATTGTCTCTCTAAATCAGTAGCAACAATAGTTAAGTATCCATTATTAGCCTTTAATAAGACGTTAGAAAGTATTGGAATTGTTTGTCTTTTCTCAGCAATTGACGAACATAATGAAAGTTTATCCGCCAGATCTTCTTTTTTTGCTGAAAATTTCATGCTGTCAATGTCCTAATTAGTTTAGTGTAATCTTCAGCTATGTCAGCATCTTCTTCTCTGAGAGCAGTAATTCGTCTGCATGCGTGTAAAACAGTTGTGTGGTCCCTCCCGCCAAAGGAATCACCTATTTCTGGCAAGCTGTGATTAGTTAATTCTTTTGACAAACACATGGAAACTTGCCTAGGCCTTGCTAGAGAACGTGTTCTTTTACTAGATAAGAGATCAGAAACTCTTATGTTGTAGTATGCAGAGACAGTTTTTTGTATGTTTTCTATGCTTATTTGTCTTTGTTGAATAGCAAGTAAATCTTTTAGGGATTCTTTGATCAAATTTATATCAATTTCTCTATTTGTAAATTTAGCATTAGCGCCTACTCTTCTTAATGCCCCTTCAAGTTCTCTAACATTAGATCTAATTTTTTCTGCAATATAAAAAGCTGAATCTTCAGAAAGGTTTAATTCCATTTCTGAAGCTTTAGTAAGCAAAATCGCAACTCTTGTCTCTAATTCAGGCGGCTCAATGCTTACTGGAAGGCCCCATCCAAGCCTGGATTTAAGCCTCTCTTCTAAACCATCTATTTCCTTGGGATATTTGTCACAAGTTAGGATCATTTGTTGACCGCCTTCAAGAAGTGTATTAAAAGTATGAAAAAGCTCTTCCTGAGATTGTTCTTTTCCAGCAAAAAATTGAATATCATCAATCAAAAGAGCATCAACAGACCTATAAAAATTCTTAAAATCGTTTATTGACCCTAGTTGTAAGCATTTGACCATATCGCTTACAAACCTTTCTGAGTGAACATAGACAATGTTATTAGACTTGTCCTGTTCTTTAAGCCTATTCCCAACGGCATGCATGAGATGAGTCTTCCCTAGTCCAACTCCGCCATATATAAACAGAGGATTATAAGCAGCATTCTCTGACTCTGAAACCTGTTTAGCAGCTGCTAGAGCTATGTTGTTAGATTTACCTTCAACAAATGTCTCAAAGGTGTAATCATCATTTAGAGTGTTCTCTTTGTTAAGAAAAAGACTTAAATTTTTATTATTTTCCTTACTAATCAATGGTTTACGAAAAGATATGAGCTCATAAACGAGCGGCATGTCGGTTAAATCTTCTTTTAATAGGTGTTTTCTAATGATTTCGTCGTAATTTTCCCTTACATGCTCTTTTATGAAGGCGTTGGGAGCAAGTATAAAAAGATCTTTACTACCTGACGGGGATTTATTTATGGAAAACTCTAGAGGATTAATCCAAGCATTAAATTCTTCTTTGGACATCTCCTTCTGAAGCGCTTTTTTACATTTTTTCCAAGATTTGATCATCATGACAGATAGAAAGATAATATACCTTATACACAAAGTTATCCACAGGATATGCTATTAATTATCTGTGGATAACCTGTTAGCTTTTAGTTTTTCTTATTATTTTGTATTTATTTTTTCTTGCTTTTATCTTTTCTATCTATATTATTCCTTTGCTCAAACAAATCTTAATAAATGAAAAGAACTTATCAACCCAGCAAAATTAAAAGAAAAAGAACTCATGGTTTCAGGGAGAGAAATTCTAGTGTTTCAGGCAAACAGGTTTTAAAAAGCAGAAGAAGCAAGGGAAGAAAGTCTCTTACAGTTTAAATTGTCGTATAAGCCTTTAATAGGAAAGGACGACTTCGACGAAGTCTTTAGAAATTCCACTCAGAACGAAAGTTCAAAGAATTTTAGAGCTCTGATTTTAATAAACAACGACAGTTTTAAGCTAGGCATGATTCTTCCTAAAAAAAATATTAAACTTGCGGTTCACAGAAATTATTTAAAGAGAATTATTAGGAATTTATCTATCGATGTCTTTGCTGAATCTAAAGTATCATTGGTTGTAGTTTCAAAAAAAAGAATTTTAGATTTTAAAAGAGATATATTAAGGAGAGAAATTAAAACTCTGTTTTTGAATTTAACTGAAAGAATTGAATGAAGAAAATAATTATATATTTAATTAAATTTTATCAGATTACATTAAGCCCATTGTTAGGTTCGAATTGCAGATTTCAACCGACATGCAGTCAATACATGATAGAGGCTATTAACCATCATGGCATTCTAAGAGGTTTAAAACTAGGAATAAAAAGGATTTCTAAATGTCATCCCTTGGGCCCTAAAGGATATGATCCTGTTCCGGAAAAGGAAGAATAATGGAAAATTTTCAAAGATACTTTCTAATAGCTTGCGTGTTCATTATGAGCTATTTCCTAATTATCAGATGGGATCCACCTTCTGAAAATCCATCTATAGTAAATACTAAAGATGAAGTAAGTACTTACTCACCAAAAGAAGACTTTGGTTTTATTGATGAAAGTATACAAAGTGAATCTGAAAAATTAAGTACAAATTACATATCAACTAGTTGTGCTTCAGACGTCGACTACGATATAGATTCCAACAATTGGAAAATTTCTGTTGACCTAACAGATGGTTCTCTAAAAAGAGCTGAATTAAAAAAATATCCAGATGAAATAGGGACAAATAACAACAAGCTAATGTTCGATTCTTGCGGAAGAAATGAATACTCACAATTATCTGGATTTGTATTTGAAGATAATGTTAATCAAGATTTTTCTTCCTTCAGGGTTGAAGATATTAAGAGAGGTTCAGATACAAATAGCTATGCGTTTGTGAGGGAATCTGCTTCTCTTAAAGAATCAAAGATTATATCTTTTGAGCCCGAAAATTATTTTGTTCGGGTAAAACATATAATTAAAAACTTATCTTCAGAAGTTATTAATTCTTCTTCATATTCAAAAATAGAAAGAAACTCTCTTAAGCCTCCTGGAACTGAAGGAGCGTTTTTCGGAGATCCTGCAAACTTTGCTTACCTTGGGCCTGTTTTTTCTACTGAGTCAGATAATTATCAAAAAGTTAATCTAGGAGAGCTAGAAGAAAACGATTTCAAAGAAAATTCTATTAAAGGGTGGACTGCATTTTTAGAACACTATTTCCTAACAGCGATTATTCCCGACCAAGAAAATATCAATGTTTTCGTAGGGAAAAAAAATAAAACAAACGAGAAGTTTTCGGTTGGAGTTGTTGGAAGGCCAATAGAGATTCAGCCGTATGAAGAGACTTCTTTTAGTTATTCACTATATTTTGGTCCAAAAGTTCAGTCAGAGTTATCCAAAGCCAACCAAGACCTTCCTTTGGCGGTAGATTATGGGTTTTTATATTGGATAGGACAGCCAATGTTTCTGGCTATGCAATTTTTCTTTGATATGGTTGGAAACTGGGGGTGGTCTATTGTTTTGGTTACTTTGCTAATTAAAGTCATTTTATGGCCTTTGTCTTACGTTTCATACAAATCCATGGGCAAAATGAGACAAATTCAGCCTCAGCTTAAAGATATTCAAGAGAAACATTCTGGAGATCGCCAAGCTATGTCTCAAGCAATGATGAAGCTTTATAAGGATGAGAAAGTTAATCCAGCGCTTGGATGTTTGCCAATGTTGCTTCAAATGCCCTTTTTTCTTGCTTTTTACTGGGTTTTAATTGAAACCGTTGAGCTAAGATATGCTCCTTTTTTGATGTGGATCACCGATTTATCTTCAAGAGACCCGCTTTTTATATTGCCTATTCTCAATATTGGGGCCATGTGGGCTATGCAAATGCTTCAACCGCAGCCCGCTGGGATAGACCCAATGCAAGCCAAGATATTTAAGTTCATGCCTTTAATTTTTGGCGTAATGTTTGCTTTTTTTCCTGCGGGCCTAGTTTTGTATTGGCTTATTAACTCTCTGGTGTCTGCAATACAAATGCTTATGCATTCTCCTAGAAGTGCTTAGTGGAAAAGATACTATAGTAGCTTGTTCATCTCCGCCCGGAAGAGGAGCCATTTCTACAATAAGGCTTTCTGGCAACAATGCCCTTTCAATTATACAAAAAATTACAAAAAACAAGCTTAAAAAACAGATATCTGTAGTTAAATTTCCCTTAGATGCTGATTTAATTGAGAAGTGTGTACTTACTATCTTTAGATCTCCTAACTCTTACACCGGGGAAGATCTTGTAGAAATTTCAACACATGGAAACCCTTATATTGTGGAAAAAGTAATCAATAAGTGCCTAAAATCTGGGGCAAAAATAGCTAAACCAGGCGAATTTACTTTAAGGGCTTTTTTAAATAACAAACTTTCTCTTGACCAATCTGAGGCTGTGATAGAAATTATAAATGCAAATTCAAAGGCTTCTCTTAGGGCAGCACAGAACAGCCTGGATGGCGGATTAAAGGCAAAAATATCAAAGATTCAAAACAGGTTAAGAGAAGCTAGGGTGCTAGTAGAAACACTAATTGACTTTGTAGATGAAGATATAAATATTTATATCGAAGAAGTTGCACTGAAGATTGATGAATTTAAGAGTTTTTTTACGATTTTCAATGAGGATATGATAGCATATAGCTCAATTTCCAGTGATGTTAAGGTTGTTGTTATAGGGCCCCCAAACTCAGGAAAATCCACTCTAATTAACGCTATAATCGGTAAAAAAGTATCTATTGTTAACGAAAAACAAGGAACTACTAGAGATGTAGTTACTTCTTCTTGTTTGATTGATGGAATAAGATTTGTTTTCAATGATACTGCCGGCATTAGAAAAACTTCAGACAAAATTGAAGAAGAAGGTATCAAATTATCAAAAAAAGCACTTAAGAAGGCTGATGTGGTGATTTACTTGGCTGATAATGAAAGTGACTTTAATAAATTACCTATTATAAAAAGTAAGAAAAACATTTTTGTACTTAATAAGATTGATCTTTGTAAAAAGAAAGCGCCGCGAGGAGGGTTTGCTATTTCTGCGAAAACTAAAAAAAACCTTAAACTTCTAAAAAAGGCTCTTGCACAAAATTTTTTGAAACTAAACCAAGAAGAACTGTTATCAGTAAACATTAGACATTTAGATTTAATTAAGAAAGCGCGCAAGAATATAGCTTTAATTACTCCTGCCCTGATTAGTTCTAATTTAGAACTAGTAGCTGAAAATTTAAGGAACTGTGATGAGCTTTTGGGGGAAATTTATGATCCAATTTCCTCTGATGACATGCTGGGAAAGATCTTCAATAAATTTTGTATTGGAAAATAATGTTGTTGATAAGAATGTATAAATTGTTAAAAAGTTTGTGATTAAATTTTGGGCTAGTCTTTACTCACAGGTAATACACCTTTATTCTCAAATTGTATACAAGCTATCTAGATAGATGTCATTAGCTACGCTGCTTTTAGTCCCTCACATAATCCAGTTATCAACAGAATTCTAGATGCTCTATAACAATAACAATATAAACTAATTAATATAAATAATTTATATAATATTTATTAATGAATGTGGATATCATCGTAATTGGTGGAGGGCATGCTGGATGTGAGGCTGCTTATGCTGCCTCTAGATTTAAAAAAGAAGTCTTGCTCGTCACTCATGATGTTTCTGCAATAGGGCAGATGTCGTGCAATCCTGCAATTGGAGGTTTAGGCAAAAGCCATCTTGTTAGAGAAATAGACGCTATGGGCGGTCTTATGGGAGCTTGTGCAGATAAGGCGGGTATTCATTTCAAAGTCTTAAATGCTTCTAAGGGACCAGCCGTTAGAGCTACAAGATCTCAGTCAGACAGGGTTTTGTATAGTCAATCAGTAAAGTCTTTAATTGATAGTAAGGACTTACTTACATCAATATCTGAAGAAGTTGTTGATATCGTAGTCATAGGGAATAAGGCCACTGGAGTAAAGTTAAAAAACGGAGAAATTATAAACGCAAAGAAAATAATTTTAACTGCTGGAACTTTTCTTAACGGCAAACTGTTCACTGGAGAAGAGGAAGAAGAAGGCGGAAGAAAGGAATCAAAATCGTCTAAGATACTAGCAAACTGTCTGAGGTCTTTAGATCTCGGAGACGCAAGACTAAAAACAGGCACTCCTCCCAGAATACTCTCATCTTCAATAGATTTTTCAGCCCTGGAAGTTCAACCTGGAGATTCGCCAAGACCGTGCATGTCCTTCATAGGCTCGCCCGATATGCACCCGAAACAAATGAACTGCTTCATCACACGAACCAACAAAAAAACACATGATTTTATAAGATCTGGACTTGATAGATCTCCAATGTTTTCAGGAAGAATTGATGGCGTAGGACCAAGATATTGTCCTTCAATTGAAGACAAGATCCATAGATTTGCTGACAAAGAATCGCACCAGATATTTATTGAGCCTGAAGGACTTACATCTAATGAAGTTTATCCAAACGGTATATCAACAAGCATGCCGAGAGATATTCAAGAGAAAATGGTTAAAAGCATTTTAGGCTTTGAAAGGGCTAAAATCAGCCAATTTGGATATGCCGTTGAATATGATTTTTTTGATCCAAGAAACCTTTCTCAAACCTTAGAGACGAAGAATATCGAGAATCTTTACTTTGCTGGACAAATAAACGGCACAACTGGTTATGAAGAGGCAGCTGCGCAAGGTTTAGTGGCCGGAATAAACGCAGCGCTGAGTCTAGACGAAAAAGATCCTTGGATAGAGTCAAGGAGCAATAGTTACATAGGAGTATTGATAGATGATCTTATAACCCTAGGCACAAAAGAACCTTACAGGATGTTCACAAGCAGAGCAGAGCACAGGCTGCTTCTTAGGGAAGACAATGCCGACCAAAGAATGACGCCTTGTGCACATGCGTTGGGAATTATAAGTAACAAAAGGTGGGATATTTTTCAAAAGAAAATGAACAAGATAGACGTAGAAACACAAGCGCTTGAGAAAATAAAAATTGACCCTTCCTCATTCGGAGGAAAAAACAAATCAAAACAACCTGTTCTTTCCATTTTGAAGAGGCCAGAAGCAAAGCTAGAAGATATTTACAACCTGATAGAAAGACCTCTTCCAGAAAAAGGCGTACTTTTAGATATTGAGACTACAAAAAAATATGCTGGATATATTGAAAGACAAAATAAAGAAATAAAAAAAATAAAAAAATACGAAAACGCAAAAATTCCAAAAGAAATTATTTTTTCAGAAATAACAGGATTGTCTAATGAGGTAAAGCAAAAGCTGGAAAAGGTTTTGCCTAAAACCATAGCTCATGCTCAACGAATCCCTGGGATAACTCCTGCTGCGATTTCTCTATTACTAGTTCATATCAAAAAAGAAAAAAGCCCTCTCACAGAAAAAATTGGATCTTAAAAAATTGTTAGGTGCAACCAGCCTAAATCTATCTGAAACCCAAATCAGTCAGGCTGATAAATATATAAATCAAATTTTGAAATGGAATAGAACACGAAACTTAGTTTCTAGAAGCTTGAGAAAGAAGGACTTAGCAGAACATTTTTTAGACTGCGCTCTTTTACAGAAACACCTTTTGCCTGGAGCGGTGATTGACTTGGGCTCAGGATCAGGCTTTCCAGGAATTTGTCTTGGAATCATAGACCCCGACAGAGAGTTAACCTTAGTAGACTCAAATAGAAAAAAAACATCTTTTTTAATACATGTAAAAAACGAGCTTGGGCTAAATCTAGTATCAGTAAAGAACGTAAGGCTGGAGGATATAAACCAAATAAATGAAACAAATATAGTTTGCAGAGCATTCAAAGAACCGGCTGATCTTTTAAAAAGCTTAGAGAACAAGATCTCAAAGAAGAACAAAATAATTTTAATGGTTTCTGAGAAGGGAACCATATTCGCCCCTGGTTTTAATATTGGATATAAAGAGTCAGAAGCATCTAAAATTCTTGAAAAAAAAAGAGGTTTCTTGGAAATTCAGATGTCCTAAAACTGCTATAGTAAGCTTGTGAAAATTCTTGTTGTGGCAAACCTTAAAGGCGGCGTAGGAAAAACAACTACAACTTTAAATCTGGCTGCAAGCTTGGCAGCTGCAGGCAGAAAAATTCTCTTATTAGACATAGATTCACAAGCCAACCTAACCACCGGGCTCGGCGGAAAGAAAACATACGAAGAAACCACCGTCACCGACGCGCTGCTTGACGACGCTTCATTAGAAAGCCTAATTCAAAGAAAGCCTGATTTTAATTTTGACGTAATTCCAGGCAGCCCAGACCTGATATCTGCAGAGCTAGAAATGGCAAGGGTTCCCGACCCAACTTCAATTTTGAAAGGAAAACTGAACTTATTGGCGCACAAATATGATTATTGCTTAATAGATAGCCCGCCATCACTGGGCATGTTGTCTGTTAGTGCTTTAAGAGCAGCGGATAAAATAATCATTCCGCTGCAATGCGAGCACTTTTCAATTGAGGGCTTGGCTGCAATGCAGAGGACAATAACCGAAATAAATGAAGCTACGGGCAGCAACCTAAAGATTGATGGAATCTTAAGAACCATGTTTGATCAAGAAAAAGAAAGGGCTAGAGAAATATCTGAAAAGCTGGAAAAGTCTCTTTCTCAGCAGGTATTCAGCACCATTATCCCTAGATGTGACCTGCTTGCAGAAGCCCCATCTGAAGGAAAGCCAATTATGTACATTGATCCAGACGCCAAAGGAACCCTCGCTTACTTTGCGCTTGCTGGCGAGATAATAATGAAGTTCGAGGATAAAAATGTCGCCTGAAAAAAAGAAAAGAGGGCTTTCGGCTTTTTTATCGCCCGAGCAAGAAAAGAAAAAAAACAGAGGTATGGGCGCCTTTGTTAATTCTGAAGAGCCACTACTCACCAAAAAAACAGAGCCAACAAATAACCCCAATTTTGGGGTTACTCAAGCTGAAATAAGCAGCATTAAACCAAGCAGGTTCCAAGCAAGAAAAAACATCTCTCTAGAAAACATTAAAGAACTATCCGACTCAATAAAGACACAAGGCGTAATCCAGCCTCTAATTGTCAGAAAGCTTGCTAAGGGATATGAGTTAGTTGCCGGAGAAAGAAGGCTTAGAGCGTCAAAACTTGCCGGCCTGAATACCGTTCCTGTTTTGGTAAGAGAAGACTCCGAAGAATCAGCTTTGACTGTGGGCTTGATAGAGAACTTGCAAAGAGAGGACCTGAACCCGCTTGAAGAGGCGGAAGGAATTTTGAGACTACAAAGAGAATTTGGACTTACCCAACAAGCCATGGGAGAGGCATTGGGAAAATCAAGATCGGCTATTGCAAACTCTTTGAGGCTTTTGCAGCTCTCAAAAACAATTCAAAAAATGCTTTTTGATGGTCGAATAACCATGGGACATGCTAGAGCCTTGTTGCCCTTACCCCCGGCTTATCAAGAGCAAATAGGAAAAAAAATAATCTCTTCTGGTCTTTCTGTCAGGCAAGCCGAAAAACTAGTAAGCTCTTACTTAAACAAAAAAACTGGCCGAGCAAGAAGCTCTTCGAAAGACCCGAATATTGTGGCGCTAGAGAACTCTCTTAGCGACGCGGTTAATTCGCAAGTAATAATTTCTCATAAAAAGAATGGTAGCGGGAAAATCTCTTTTTCTTACAAAGATCTCGACCAGCTTGAGCAAATCATCAAGCCTTTTAAAAAAGAATAATGGCAAATAAATTGCATCTAAGCCTTGAGAATTGGCCGAGGTAATCACTATAATGCACTGCCCAAAAAAACATGGCTAAAGAGAACGCACAAAATTTAATTGAAACTTCAGACTACATAGGTCATCACTTAGTAAATCTAACTTTTGGCTGGTGTGAAAAAACCTCTTCTTGGGGTTTTGCTAATCATCAACAGGAATTTTTCAAAGGACTAGACTCGGCCTGTAAAGTCTCAGAAATGGGTTTTTGGTCCTTTCACTTAGACACAATTTTTATGTCAATTTTGCTTGGCGCAGTTGTCTTTGGCTTTTTTGGCCTGGTGAATAGAGCAGCAAAAAAGGGCGTGCCTAGTAAGTTACAAAATTTCGCTGAATTTGTGCATGAATTTATTGCTAGTGCCGTTAACTCAGGTTACCACGGCACCTCTAAAATAGTTGGTCCTTTAGCTTTTGCTAGCTGTCTCTGGATAATCTCTTGGAACCTGATGGATTTGTTGCCGGTAGAAATGGCAAGTTTCTTCGGACACTTTGGAGGCGGATTCAACTATTTTAAAATTTTGCCAACGGCTGATTTGAACGCTCCTCTAGCTCTCGCAATCGTAGTGATGATTCTCGTCACCTATTACAGCGTCAAAACCCATGGGGCGGGAGGTTTTTTGAAAGAGCTTTTTATCGTGCCGCTTGGACCTTTAGAATTCATAAGCTATGTTTCCAAACATGTTGCACTGGCTTTAAGACTTTACGGAAATTTATTTGCAGGAGAAATGATCTTTATCCTGATCGCCATCATGTTTGGTCAATTTGCAATGTCTTTTTCCCAAACTTTGTGGTTTTTGCCTGGATTGATCTTGAATTTATCTTGGGCGTTATTTCACATTTTAATTGTTGCTTTGCAAGCATATATTTTCATGATGCTTACAATAGCTTATTTAAACTTGGCTAGTACCAAACACTAGCTCAAAAATTAGGAGACTAATATGGAAGTAGAAGTAGGTAGATTAATAGCAGGAGCACTGCTTACTGGTCTTGGCGCTTTAGGGGCCGGGGTAGGTATTGGAAGTCTAACTTCAAAATATATTGAAGCCGTGGCAAGACAGCCCGAGCTTCAAGGTCAATTGTTTGCACAGGTGCTTATTGCTCTTGGGCTAACGGATGCATTGCCAATTATTTCTTTGGCTGTAGGACTACTATTCTTGTTCACTTAAAAACATGAATATAAACGCAACTTTTTTTGCCGAGCTTCTAGCTTTTTGTATTTTTGTGTTCATTACATATAGATACATTTGGCCTAGCATGGAAAACCTTCTCGAGGATAGAAGAAAAGAAATATCTGATGGCCTTGAGGCTGCCAGTCAATCACAAAGAAAACTCGAAGAAGCAAATAAAGAGTCCGCAACGATATTAGATGGAGCCAAATCAGAAGCTTCTTCCCTTATCAACCAAGCAAACTCCAGAGCAGATCAAATTGTAGATGAGGCAAAAGAACAGGCTGTGGAAGAAGCAAAGAAAATTAAGCTCTCAGCAGAAGCAGATATTGAGCAAAGTGCTAACAAAGCCAAAGACGGTTTAAGGGATGAAGTCGCTGCCCTCGTTATTGCTGGCGCCCAAAAAATCTTAGACAAAGAGATAAATGCCAAAGCTAACAAAGACATCATCGACTCGCTGATCAAAAAGATTTAATGTCAGAAATCAAAACACAATCTAGACCGTATGCCGAAGCAGCCTTTGAAGTTGCCATAGCTGATGACGCTCTAGATGCCTGGACAGCAGATTTTTCATTGATAGAGCTTGCTCTTGAAGATCAAAAGATATCTCAACTAGTTGAGACTCCAAGCATTTCACAAAGCGAAAAAACAAATATTTTTTGTGGTTTATTTAGAGGCGAAGTTCAAGATAAATTTGTAAATTTTCTATCTGTCGCAGGAAGCGCAAACAGATTGAGGCTTTTGACTGACATCAGCAAAAACTTTAAGGAACTAGTCGCAGAGGAAAAAAACCTAAAGAACATAACCGTTGCTTCTTCTTACAGAATTGATAAAGAACAATTGAAGCAAATCGAAGCAGCTCTGAAGAAAAGAATGAAAGCCGAAGTAAGCATTGTTACTGAAATAGACAAAAGCCTTATTGGCGGACTAAAAATTTCTTACGACGACCAAGTAATTGATTTGTCGATAAAAAACAAACTAGAAAAGCTGAAAACTCAGCTTAGAACATAAGAGGTTACAAATGGAAGATTTAAACCCATCAGAAATTAGCAAGATCATTAAAGATCGAATAAACAAACTAGATGTCTCAGCCGAGGAATCTAATGAAGGTACGATTGTATTTCTTGCTGACGGTATTGCTAGAGTTCATGGGCTCAGTGAAGCAATGTATGGAGAATTAATTGAGTTTCATAGCGGCGTTTTTGGAATGGCTCTTAACTTAGAGCGTGATTCTGTGGGGGTGGTAATTTTTGGAGATTACAAATTACTCTCTGAAGGCGATACTGCAAAATGTACCGGGAGAATCCTAGAAGTTCCTGTAGGCGATGAACTTGTTGGCAGAGTGGTTGATGCACTAGGAAATCCAATCGACGGCAAGGGCGATATTGGTTCGAAGTTAACCTCCCCAGTAGAGAAAGTTGCCCCCGGGGTAATGTTTAGGAAGCCGGTTGATCAGCCTGTTCAAATTGGTTTAAAAGCGGTAGACAGCATGGTACCTATTGGGCGAGGCCAAAGGGAATTGATTATTGGCGACAGACAAACCGGAAAAACAGCTATTGCTATCGATGCCATCATCAACCAAAAAGGCAAGAACATGACTTGTATTTATGTGGCAATTGGCCAGAAACAATCCTCAATAGCTGCAACAGTAAGAAAGTTGGAAGAATTTGGCGCAATGGATCACACCATAGTTGTAGCTGCAGCATCAGCAGACCCAGCGCCAATGCAATTCTTGGCCCCATATTCTGCTTGTTCTATGGGGGAGTACTTTAGAGACAAAGGCGAAGATGCTTTGATCATATATGACGATTTATCAAAGCAAGCTGTTGCTTACAGACAAATTTCATTGCTGCTAAAAAGACCTCCGGGAAGAGAGGCATATCCGGGCGATATTTTCTACCTTCACTCAAGGCTGCTCGAAAGAGCCTCACGAGTTAACGAAGAATATGTTGAACAAGAAACCGGCGGCAAGGTAAAGGGAAAAACGGGCTCTTTAACTGCACTTCCAATTATTGAAACTCAAGCAGGCGACGTATCGGCTTTTGTGCCAACGAATGTGATTTCAATTACTGACGGCCAAATTTTCTTGGATACCGCATATTTTAACAAAGGTATTTTACCTGCTATGGATCCAGGGATTTCAGTATCTAGGGTAGGTGGGGCAGCTCAATTGCCATCAATCAGAAAGCTCGGCGGCGGGGTAAGAATAGCATTGGCCCAGTTTAGAGAGCTTGAAGCATTTGCACAATTCGCATCGGATCTAGATGACGCTTCTCGTGAACAGCTTGAACAAGGACAGAAAGTAACCGAAGTTATGAAACAGAAACAGTACTCTCCAATGTCAGTTGGAGAAATGTCTGTCATGCTTTTTGCGGTTAACGAAGGTTATATGAAAGATGTAGAGCTTAATAAAGTTGCTGATTTTGAGTCTGCTCTTCTCTCTTTTATGGCATCAGAATACAAAGACTTAATGGCTAACTTAGATGAAACTGGCGAATATTCAGACGAGGTGCTTGCTAGTTTCAAAGAAGCACTGGAAAAATTTAAGTCATCGCAAACTTGGTAACATGGCAAATACAAAAGAAATAAGAAAACAAATTTCCAGTATTTCGAATACGCAGAAAATTACTAGTGCCATGGAAATGGTTGCTTCAAGTAAAATGCGCAAAACCCAAGACAGAATGGAAATGGGCAGACCCTATGCGGATCGTATGCTTTCAGTTATTGGTCACTTGGCTAATTCAAATCCAGAATACAAGCCGTTATACATGACTGAAAGAGACACCAAGAACATTGGTATTATCGTTGTAAGTTCTGACAAAGGCTTGTGTGGAGGCTTAAACATAAACCTGTTTAGAAGTCTGGTTGGCTTTTTAAAAGAACAAGCTGATCAAGGTATTGGCCAACAGTTTTGTTCGGTTGGCACCAAGGCAAAGGTATTTTTTAATTCTTACGGGGGCAACGTTGTTGCAGCTGCTGAAAAACTTGGAGATGTTCCTGCTTTAGAGGATTTGATTGGCTCGATAAAAATTCTGCTGGAAAAATTTGAAGCAGGAGAAATTGATAAGGTTTATTTAGCTAGCAATAGGTTTGAAAATACGATGACTCAACAGCCAGAAATAAAACAACTTCTGCCGCTTTTAGCCGAAGATACTCCTGAACTAAAACATAGATGGGATTACATCTATGAGCCAGATGCAAAAGAATTATTAGACGGTTTAATGCAGCGTTATATTGAATCTTTGGTCTATCAAGCGGTGATTGAAAATATCGCCTGCGAGCAAGCGGCAAAAATGATTGCGATGAAGAATGCGACTGAAAATGCTGGCACCCTCATCGACGAGTTACAACTTATTTACAACAATGCCAGACAGGCGGCAATTACTCAGGAACTTTCTGAAATTGTCGGTGGAGCTGCAGCATTATAAAAATTATTGAGGTAAAAAAATGAGTAAAGGAACAGTAGTACAGGTTATCGGAGCGGTAATCGATGTAGAGTTCTCAAAAGAAGATCTCCCAAAAATTTATGACGCGCTCGTCGTAAAGGAGGCAGATCTTATTTTGGAGGTTCAACAACAACTTGGAGATGGGGTTGTTAGAACCATCGCTATGGGTATCACCGAAGGACTTAAAAGGGGCGCAGAAGCAGAAAATACTGGCGAGCCTGTTACTGTTCCAGTGGGTGAAAAAACTTTAGGAAGAATTTTGAATGTATTAGGTAAGCCAATTGATGGTAAAGGCGAGGTCGGCGAGAAAGAAAGAATGCCAATACACAGAAATCCGCCCACTTATGAAGAACAAGCAGAATCTTCCGAGCTATTGGAAACCGGTATTAAGGTAATCGATCTCATGTGTCCTTTTGCTAAGGGAGGAAAGGTAGGTTTGTTCGGCGGAGCCGGTGTTGGAAAAACTGTGAACATGATGGAATTAATTCGAAACATTGCCTATGAAACGAGTGGTTATTCAGTTTTTGCCGGGGTTGGAGAGAGAACCAGAGAAGGAAATGACTTTTACTTAGAAATGACCGAGTCACAAGTATTGGACAAAGTAGCCCTGGTTTATGGCCAGATGAATGAACCTCCTGGAAACAGAATGAGGGTTGCTCTTTCTGGTTTAACCATAGCAGAGAAATTTAGAGACGAAGGCAGAGATGTTCTTTTATTCATCGATAATATTTATCGTTATACCTTAGCGGGAGTAGAATGCTCTTCTTTGCTAGGAAGAATGCCTTCGGCCGTGGGTTATCAACCTACCTTGGCAGAAGAAATGGGAGTCTTACAAGAAAGAATTACTTCTACCAAAACAGGCTCGATTACTTCAGTGCAGGCAATTTACGTTCCGGCAGATGATTTGACAGACCCATCTCCGGCAACAACATTTGCTCACCTTGATGCGACTGTGGTTTTGTCACGTCAAATCGCAGCGCTTGGAATTTATCCTGCAGTAGACCCGCTTGAGTCTTCCAGTCGTCAACTAGACCCAAATATTGTGGGCCAAGAACATTACGACACTGCAATGGGTGTTCAGCAAGTGCTGCAAAGATATCAAGAGCTCAAAGACATCATTGCCATTCTTGGGATGGATGAGCTTTCTGAAGAAGATAAGCAAACGGTAGATAGAGCTAGAAAAGTTGAGAAATACTTATCACAGCCTTTCTTTGTCGCGGAAATTTTCACCAACTCTCCAGGGAAATTTGTTTCCATTAAAGACACAGTCAGAGGCTTTAAGGGAATCCTTGATGGTGAATACGACGATATTCCAGAACAAGCATTCTTGATGGCTGGCCCTATTGAGGAAGTGGTAGAGAACGCAAAAGCTCTGTAAATATGTCGACAATTCTTTGCAACATTGTAAGCGCCGAGTCGGAAATTTTTTCCGGCCAGGTTGAAATGGTGGTTGCTACTGGAACTTTAGGAGAACTTGGCATAACACCTGGGCACTCGCAACTTCTAACGGGCATCAAAGCAGGGCCAGTGAAGATAATTTTAGAAGGCGGCGAAGAAAAAGTGTTTTTTCTATCCGGTGGATTCATTGAAGTTCAGCCAGATGCAATAACTTTGCTTTCCGATGTTGCCGAACGAGCAGAGGATATTGATGAGGCGGAGGCTGAGCGAGCCAGAGAGTTGGCTGAAAGAGCAAGAGACAATGCGGGCTCAGATGTAGACTTCTCCAAAGCTAAAGCTGAACTTGCTGAAGTTACCGCCAGATTGCAAACGCTTCGTAAAATGCGAAAGAAATAGTCAAAAGCTCCTTAAAAATCTAGAATACGCTCTAATCTGGGCTGTTCATGAAAATCGATGCAATTATTTTAGCTGCCGGCAAAGGCAAGAGAATGCAATCTGCTTCGCCAAAAGTACTACAAAAGGTTGCAGGCAAAGCATTGTTGCAGCATGTTTTAGATACATCACTTGAATTAAAAAACTGTCAGCCTCATATTGTTGTTGGAGACCAAGGCTCCTTGGTAAAAGCTTCTGTTTCTGCCCCTAAAAACAGTAAATGGTCTAAACAAACAAAACAACTGGGTACAGGACACGCGGTAAAACAGGCTCTGAACGACTTAAGAGTAGGATCGGTTGCACTTATTCTTTATGGTGATGTTCCGCTAGTGAAAAGCTCTACAATGAATAACTTAGTAAAGACGGCCGGAAAAAGCAGTCTTGCCCTGCTTTCATTTGAGCAAGAAACGCCAAAAGGCTATGGCAGAATCATTAGGAGCCCCAGAGGGAAGGTGCTTGGAATTGTTGAAGAGAAAGACGCAACAACAGAGCAAAAGAAGATAACCGAAGTAAATTCTGGAATTATGGCAGTTGCTTCAAGCAAGCTTGAAGAGCTTCTTAAGGGCTTGAAAAATAAAAACGCTGCAAAAGAATATTATTTAACCGATATTGTAAGCCTAGCAAATGAGAACAAAATACCCGTAAAAGCTGTCAAACTTGATAGCAAGGAGGAAGTTTTGGGAGCAAATAATCTAGAAGAGCTCAATCAGCTTGAGCGAAACTATCAAATGTTGAAAGCCAAGGAGTTTTCGAAAAAAGGAGTCATTATCTCTGATCCAGCCAGAGTGGATTTCAGAGGCGAGGTCAAAATTCAAAAAGGCAGCAGTATTGACATCAATTGTGTGTTTGAAGGAAAAGTTGAAATCGGAAAAAACGTCATCATTGGTCCAGGCGTAATCATAAGAAACTCCAAGATAGGCGACGGTTCAAGAATTGAACCTTACACTCTCATTGAAAATGCAATTTTAGAAAAAAATGTCTCTGCAGGTCCTTATGCGCATATTGGTCCCGATGCTCACCTTGAAGAAAGCTCCGAGATAGGAAACTTTGTTGAAGTAAAACGCAGCAAAATTGGCAAGGGCACAAAAGCCAAGCACTTGGCTTATATTGGCGATGCGCAAGTTTCAGAAAAAGTTAATGTTGGGGCGGGGACTATTTTTGTAAATTACGACGGTAAAAATAAAAATAAAACTAAAGTGGGCAAAGGTGCTTTTATTGGCTCCAACAGCTCTTTGGTTGCTCCTATAAAAATCGGACAAAACAGCATGATTGGTGCAGGATCCGTTGTTACTAGCGATGTTCCGGCAGAAAGACTGGCCTTGGGCAGATCAAGACAAAGGAATATAAAGAAAAAATAATGTGCGGAATAATTGCAGCAGTTACTGAAAAAAGTGTTGGCAAACTCTTAGTGCAGGGCTTGTACAAGATGGAATATCGGGGTTATGACTCTGCGGGTGTGGCTTTGCATCAAATAGATGATATTGCACACCTTAGATCTTTAGGCAAAGTCAAAAAGCTCGAATCCAAAATGATTAAAGAAAAGCCCAAGGGCAAAATTGGCATTGCCCATACAAGGTGGGCTACCCATGGCAAACCTTCAGAAGAGAATGCCCATCCACACGTTTCTAATAATAGAGTTTTCATCGTTCATAATGGCATCATTGAAAATTATGTTACCTTGAAAGAACAACTCATTAAAAAAGGCTACCAATTTAACTCCCAAACCGACTCAGAGTTGATAGCTCATCAACTGGATTTTTTCTTAAACCAAGGTAGTGAGATGCTGGAAGCCATGTCTCTGTTGAAAAATAAATTAGATGGTGCTTACGCAGTTGCTGCCATTGATTTAAAAAACGACTCGCATTTCTATGTGATGCGAAATAAATCGCCGCTGCTTTTGGGTCAATCCGATTCAGGCATGTTTGCCGCATCCGACCCTTTGGCACTTGCTGATCTAACTAATGAATTTATCTTTTTAGAAGATGGCGATGTCGCAGAGGTATCTGCAAAAGAGTACAAAATTTTAGATAAAAACCAGAAAAGGGCCATTAGAAAAATTACCACTATTGATGTTTCTAGTGAAGCGATGGGCAAAAACGGCTACCGTCATTTCATGGAAAAAGAAATATATGAGCAGCCAACTGCAATCTTAAATACTTTAGACGGCAGGATTGGCGGCGAGGATGTGCTCGAGAATATTTTTGGCGAAGGTTCTAATGAGTTGCTTTCAAAAGTAGAAAGAATTCAAATCGTTGCTGCAGGCACAAGTCTGCATGCAGGCAGAGTGGCAGCCAATTGGTTTTCAGCAATAGCAAATCTCCCAACGCAAATAGATTATGCGAGCGAATACCGCTACAAAAATCCCTACGTCGATAAAAACACCTTGTTATTAACCATTTCTCAATCGGGGGAGACTGCAGATACTTTAGGCGCTTTAAGATACGCCAAAGAAAGAGACTATTTGGGCTCGCTTACCATTTGTAACGTTCCCACAAGCTCGCTAGCCAGAGAATCTGATTTTGTTCTTTTAACAAATGCAGGTCCTGAAATAGGTGTTGCCTCGACCAAAGCTTTTACGACGCAACTAACTGCCTTGATGTTGCTTACTTTATCGTTGGCAAAAGCAAGAAACCTAAATCCAAGATTAAGAGGGAGAGTCGTTGGCGCTTTACGAGCTTTACCTGAGAAAATAGCTGAGTCGCTAGAGTTAAAACCCAAGATTATAAAAATCGCTAAAGAAATAGCTAAAAAAGATAACGCTTTATTTTTAGGGAGAGGTATTTTTTATCCGATAGCCCAAGAAGGCTCTTTAAAACTAAAAGAAATTTCTTATATTCATGCAGAAGCTTATCCTGCAGGAGAGCTAAAACACGGACCACTTGCATTGATTGATAAAGATATGCCCGTTATTGCATTGGCGCCCGAAAACGAATTGGCAGAGAAATTGATTTCAAACCTAGAGGAAGTTAAAGCCAGGGGCGGCAAATTGTTTGTAGTTGGTAATGCCGCAGGCAATATGAAATTGAAACAAAAGAACCTCATAAATTTGCCTGAATGCGATTTTTTGCTATCGCCTATTTTGTATACAGTGCCTTTGCAAATTCTTTCTTACGAAGTAGCACTACTTAGGGGTACAGATATCGACCAGCCAAGAAATTTAGCTAAGTCTGTCACAGTTGAATAAGATTAAACGTCGTATAGAGTTTAAAAAATAAACATTGCATTCTTAAGTTTAAAACTTAAAAATAAATCAAAAGATTTTTTAAAAATATGAAAAAATTTCTTATCACTCTCTCTTTCTTAATTGTTTTTACCAATACGGTTGGTGCATATGCTGTAAAAGGAACTGGCGCCACCCCTTGTGGTCAATTTTTAATAGAAAAAAATTTCCAAGGGAAATCTGCTATGCAAATAAACTGGATTATGGGGTACATAACTGGTCTTAATAGGGAAAACTCTTTATACAAAGGACAGGGTGCTGATCCCACATCAATCCTTTTTGCTGTTAAAAATCAATGTAGAGAAAAACCACTTATGGATGTTGAAGACGCAACTAATTGGGTTTATTGGAACGAACTTTAATTAATACAAAAATTAATTTAACAATGAAAGATTTAAATACGACGTTGGTTCATACTCAATCACTGTGGAATAGAATTGTATGTACTAGTTAAATAAATTATTAAATAAGTTAATATTTTATTTATGAGTTGGTTGGAATGGTATATAAAATTTGCTGGAGAAAATGTTTACGGTTTTGTTCCATTACTGGCAATCATTTATCTTGTGTTTCTTTTACTAAAAATAATTTTTCCAAAATTACCCGATCCTGGATATTTTGTTTTTTTAAGTTTTTTTATTCTTATTTTTGCCGCCCCGCCAATTTCAAGATATCTCTTGAATTTGCTTAATTAAAAAAAAGTATGAATACATTTTTAAAATGGTTTTACAGAATTTGGTTTGGACTAGTCTTGTCTATGTTAATTTTCTCAGCAATAGGAGTTTATTTATCGACGGCGTCATTGACTGATACCTTAGTTTGGATACAAAACACCTATTCTCCATTTAATATTCTCAATTATTTAGTAATTGCAGTTATAGCGTCGCCAGGGATAGGCGCTTACCTATGGAGAGAAAAAAGATTAGAAAAACAAAAATATGATGACTAAAAAAACTAGTACATACAATTCAAATCGATCACTGTGGAATAGCATTGAATGAATTTTTCTAATTAATTTTTCTCCCAACAAATAGGACTTGCCAATTTTCTCTCCACCCGCCCAATTCATCTATTGGTGGAGTATCGAGGCCTTCTGGAATTTTCCCTCCACGGTGGTCCTCGCGACGATTAGTGATATCGTATCCAGAGTGAATAGTTTCAATTTTGTTTGTTAGCAAGAAGAGGCTTTCAAGTCCTTGTGCTGTGTAGCGAAAATAATCAATTGGAACTGGATGATATCTGCAAGCAAAAGGAGCGCTATGTATTACTAACCCAGATTTTTTAACAATTCTTACACATTCCATTGCAGCATCCCATGGTTTTTCCAAATGCTCAAAAACATTATTGGAGAAGACAATATCAAAAGATTCATCATCAATTTCAGAGCAGCTACATATATCTCCTTGGATAAAATTTATACCAGGAATATCCTCTTCGTTCTTGTCTAACTCTAAGATGAAGTATTCATAATCTGAAGCAATATGTCTAAATTCTCCCGCTCTCCCTCCGACATCTAAAAATGTCATTTTTTTTCCTTTATTTATAGAGCTGTATTTTTTAATATTTTTTAAAGCTATCTCGTCTTTATTGGCAAAACTTAAATGCGGAGAGAGGTTAGAGTATCGTTTTACATTTTCATCCGGCCTAAAGATTCTTGCTAATTTGGTGAATATTCTGTACAAGATTGAACTTTGAATTTTCATAATTTTTTAATATTCGTCACTTAAAAATTATAAAATAAAAAAAAGTCAAAATTGATGAAAAATTAGCAAAATTGCTGATTTTTGCACTCAAATTGAAATTTTGCTGTTTCAAAAATTTACATTCGACTAAAATCGCGCAAAGTATAGTACTTACAGGCTTTTTTACCAGATGTAGGAAGTCGATTTCGCTATACTTTAGTCACGGCAGATTAGTATTGATTGTCGAATAAAAGATGAGAAGTAATTTTTGATATTTTTTAGTTTTACAAAAAACAGACTTTACATTTTTATGATGTTTAGCATTGTTTTGGCTTCTCAAATCTATGCAAACGAATTTAAAGTTGGGTTTGCTGAGCTTCCAATTACCCCTGAGCTAATTGATGAATGGGAAGATATAAATAACGATGCTCAATTTGATTCAGATATTGATAGATGGACTGATGTGAACGGCAACAACAAATTTGATGCCGTATGGATGGCAGGGTTTCAAAATAAACGAGCCGCTCAAGGAGTTAAAGATGACCTCATGGCGGTAACTGCCGTGATTGATGATGGCCAGACTCGGATAGGAATAATTAGCGCTGACACTATTGGGCTAATGCGAAAATTTGTACTTAGTGTGCGTGAGGACGTCCCTAAAGAGTGGGGTTTAGATTACATCATGGTGCATGCAACACATAATCATGAAGGTCCAGATACTCAAGGACTTTGGGGACCAGGTTTTTTAAAAAGTGGCATTGATGATGGTTATATGGAGCAGCTCAAAACAGCTTTTATACGCTCACTAAAAATGGCTATAGATAATTTGGAGCCCGCAGAAATGAGCTTGGCTTTAATTCCGACTAATCCACTCACGCCTATCAAAGACAAACGAAAACCCTTCGTGATAGACGACGACATAAGAGCAATTTTGTTTAATCGCCCCGATGGCTCAATTATCGGCTCGTTAATCAACTTTGGAATTCATGTCGAACTTACATGGGATAAAAATTTAGAACTAACTGCTGATGTTGCAGGCTACTTAAGAAAAGGCATCAGCGAGGGTATTTACTATAACAATCGGCTTGTTAGAGCCGGACTCGGTGGAACCACCTTATGGCTTACAGGAAACATTGGAGGTCTGATGACCTCAGGACCAACCGATCCAATTTATGATCCTGTTTTAAAAAAAACGCTCACCAAACCAAGTCATGCTAAAGCACGTGCATATGGATATAGCTTAGCAAACAGTGTCATAGAGGCTTTTCATACTGGAGATTTTAAGCAGTCCCCAGAGCCATCCATAACTGTCCGCTCGACAGAAATAGAGTTAGGCATAGAAAATTTCATGCTTTCATTGGGCACTTTACTTGGCGTGATTGATTCTGATACTAAATTCAGTCTGATGCCGCCATTTGTACGCTATCTCAGTGAAGTGGCATTTATACAAATTGGAGGCGCATCCATTACGGGTATTCCTGGAGAACTCTATCCAGAAATTGCTGTTGGAGGCATAGAAAATCCTACTGGCGCTGATTACGACATAGCTCCACAAGAGGTTCCACATTTGCGAAGTCAATTTCCAGACAAACTTAATTTGATGGTAAATTTAGCAAACGATGCTATTGGTTACATCATTCCAAAAAGCGAATGGGATGAAGTCGCCCCTTGGATCTACGGAGAGAATGAAGAAACTTATGGCGAGGTGGTGTCTTTGGGCCCAAACACTGCGCTTATAATTCATGAAAATCTTGTTAAGCTTATAGAAGAATCAAAAAACAAATAAATATTAGTCACGGTAGAGTAATTACAACAGTAAATCAGATTCAGCCAGTGACGGCATTATTGACTAAGAGGGCTCTTTAGGGCTAATGTAAAAGTTTTAACATTAAGGAATAATTATGGGCTTTATAGAATCTACAGAATCAGCTTTTAGGAAATTTTTTGTTTGGAAAGGAAGAGCTTCTAGATCAGAATTTTGGTGGTTTTATCTTTTTTATCTTTTAGGCTCAATGGTCACGACCCTAGTAGATTTAATCTACGGCGTGCCTGTTCTAAATACAGTCTTTATTCTGGCAACCTTTTTCCCATTTATCAGTGTCACAATAAGAAGGTTTCACGACACAGGGCATTCTGGGTGGTGGTATTGGATCATCTTTTTGCCGATAGTCATCTATAGCTACGAAGGCAGGAACCACAAAGTTTTAATGCCTATATTTGGGTTTATGTACGCCATTAAATTGCTTTTTACATTAAGCGAAGAAGGTGAGAATCAATTTGGATCAAGCCCTCTGTAACAACTTAGTATTCACTTTTGTGAACAAAATCTGGACCGCGGAATAAGCTCATTTAATTTTTACAAGGAGAGATCTGATAGAAAAAACTTTCATCACTTCCGGCAGGATTCTATTAGGCTTATATTTTTTGCTTCCAGGGATCTCTAAAATTCCAGCTTATGCAGCTACAGCTGAATACATGCTGCTTCACAATATTCCTTTAGCAAGTATTCTCTTGCCAATCACAATAGTCTTGCAATTGTTTTTAGGAACTGCACTCATCATAGGCTATCGCATAAAAGAAGCTGCTTTGATTCTTGCTGCATTGACCATTTTCATTAATATCGGTGTGCACGATTTTTGGAATGAGTATCCGAATACAGATGCAGGACACGAAACTCAGAACTTTGTTAAGAATTTAGGAATCTTTGCTGGTTTGATAGCGCTCAGTGCAGCTCATAAAGTTAGCCAATGGAAACTTTTTCCTAACGCTAAATAAAAAACGACTGGTCTTAAAAAACCTTTATTAAATTTTTATTTTGCCAAACTTTTCCAATTTGAATTTTGTTCAAGCTGAAAACTCAGTTTGAGTAGCAGCCTATCTTCTCCCAAGCGACTTGAAAGCTGAATTCCTATAGGCAGACCTTTTGAGTCTGTGCAGCATGGCAAAGTAATAGCAGGCGCACCCGATATGTTTTGATACTTTGTGAATGGAAGAAAATCATTAATTCTTTCCCAATGTTCTTGCCCGCTAACCTCGGGGCCAAAAAATCCTAGCTTTGGGACTGTAGTACCAAGAGTAGGGGTTAAAAGGATATCGAAATTTTGCATAAAAATTTCGTATTGAGACACGAAACGTCTTAGACGCCAAAATGCTGCAGGAATTTTATGAATGTTTTTCCAATGACGAGCTATAAGATATTTTGGCCATTGCTCTAATTGCGTATGATCAAATTTCGGGCTGAGTTCCTTGCCTACAGAATATCTTATTAAGAAACCAAAGTGAGCCCACAACAACCAAAAATCTTCATCAAATTTGCTATAAAAAGGATTAGATATCATTTCAACTTCGTGGCCAAGAGAATCGCATAGCCTAGCAACATCATGAGTTGCATGAACCAACTCGCCAGAACTATTTTCACCGAGACAATTTTCTGTCAATACCGCAATTTTTAACTTTTCAGGAAATGACTCCGAGATGTTGCCTATTGGCGGATATTCATCAGCTGGAATGTTTTTTTCAATTTCGGAATGAAATGTCCATGTATCTCTTACAGATCTCGTAACAACACCATCATGCAAGATGTTTGCAGGCAAGTAACCAGGCACCTCTTTATCTTTGATTCGGCCTCTAGATGCTTTAAGTCCGACTAATCCGCAACATGATGCAGGTATTCGAATAGAACCAGCTCCATCATTTGCATGAGCTATAGGAATAACTCCGGCAGCGACCAATGCAGAACTTCCCCCAGATGATCCGCCAGTAGAATAAGCTGTGTTCCATGGATTACAAGTTGCTCCAAATCGTAAGCTCTCAGTAGTTCCAGTTAAGCCAAACTCAGGAGTAGTCGTGGTCCCTAGGCAATTAAGACCAGTGCCTATAATCTGTTTTGCTGCTTTTGAATATTTATCTGAAGACTCTCCTGGAAGACTTCTGCTCCCTAAATACAAAGGAAGATTTGGCACTTCATCAGTATCTTTAATAAAAGTTGGTACGCCTTGAAAAAATCCAGAAAAAGACTTTTCTGAATTTGCTTGAGCTTCATCAAAATTTTCTACAGCAATGGCATTCAGTTTTGGATTCACTGTCTTGGCGCGCTTTATTGCATCTCGTGTAACAGTTTTAGCATCCAATTCACCTTTTAGTATCTTCTCAGCAATCCCAATAGCATCATCTTCACCAAGTGAATCATCTTGAAAAGCACTAACGTTAATTTCTGAATCCATTTCTCTCTATATAAATATAAACCCAATTTACTATAATGGATGCCTAGCTTGAGGAAATAAAGCAAAAAATTAGATATGTCTGAAATTAAACAGAACATTAGCAAAAAAGATTTCAGCAAAAGATTCAGTGATACTTAGTAAATTATTAATTTTTCTTAGTCTTTTTTTTGTCGATTTTATTAAGGGCGCCGAAGTAAATTCTTGGGAGTGCGGAAACTTTGAAGGCGCAAATATTATTGGCGATGGCGAAATTTATCTTGGAAAACTTGGACCAAATTGGTTAACAGATTCCATATTTAACACTTCATCTGAGTATGCAAGCACTTGGTCATCTGAGAGCATATTCAATGATAGAAGTAAGTTTGGTGATTCTTATTCAGATACATCTGTTTTTAATGATCGTGCTAGCAATCCTCCTAAAATAATCTCAAACTCGCTTATAGTTGGACTTCTTTCAATAGGCCCATCATGGGATAACGAACGATTTTCTCCTTACGATTTTAAATACACTTGTGATTGGGATTAAGAAATAACAAGAAAATTTGACCGATATTAAAAAGAATTCTCCTCAGACAAATTGAAAATTATTTTAGAATTCATCTGAGAAGAACTTAGTAATTTTTAATTTAGATTATATTTGAAATTAACTTGAAAATTATTTTCAGGCAATCTTAGATCGCTTGAATTAAAAGAATTTAATTTTTCATTTGAGTCATTAATAAAGTTGACTTCAAACCTACTTGTTTTAGAAAAATTTTTAACTAGAACCTCACTTTTTTCTTCATTTTGGTCTCCTTTATCCCTTGTAAAGTAATAGGCTAGTCCTCCGACGAGAGCAATGACTCCTGCTATGACCAATCCATCGCTTCCACCATAACCGCCACCGCCGGAATTATTATTGTTTGTTTCATTGCCACCTTCGCCTGTGTAAGCAAAGCTGAGTTGCGATATAGCTAAGCCAAGTGTCAATATAAATACTTTCATACTTTTCTCCTTACTGTTGATGATTAAATCCTTGGAATTATATGATTCCGTTTTAGCATCCTTCTTTTAAATCGCGGCAATAGGATCAAATTACGATTAAATTATTTTAAATCTAAACAAAATTTATATAAGGAAAAGTTAAAAAGTTATTTATATTTATAACTTTATGAAATAAGAATGATGACATCTGAAAAGAAGTAATCTAAAAAAATTTTTAGAATTTTTTCTCTTTGAAATTAAATTCACTTCCAGTCGCTTAGGCCGCTCTGAAGCTACAAGAAAGGAAAAGGTTGTGACTAAATTATTTCTGAAATAATTCCTCAAGTTTTTCTTGAGAAATTTTTGAACAAATACCAGCTCCCTCCCAATATGTATCATCGGTTCCAAAAAGCGATCTAAAATTTATTTCTTGCTTTTGTCGATATACAAAGGAGTGAATGAGGTTACAGTTAATTGATTTGGCATGTTTCGCCATTTCAAATTTTAAGTCCCCGAGGTTTTTAAGCATCGCATGGCCCAAAATGCCATCCAGTTTTGTATTTAAATGTTCTATATCTTCAACAGAATCTAATTCAGATTCTGTAAAATAGACTTCATTCTTTTCAGTTATCCGCATACTTAACTTTATTTGTCTCTTTCAAAAACAACAATCATTTCTTCTCTTGCACCCGTTAATCCCGGAATGGTTGCTGTTGCTATGGAAACTACTTCCCATCCTTCTTCCGCATAAGCATTGATCCCTTCTTCTAGTTTTTCGGGATCAAATTTTGAACTTAACCATTTATCTTTTTGTGACATTACTTTATATTCTTTCATGTTAATCTCCTCAAATATTTAAAATCTCAGAATACCACAAATGACAATGTCTAACTTTACCGTTAACAACGCAAGTACTTTAAAGTTGCCTCAAGTAAATTGGCCTGACAAAACATCAAATCCAACAAAATTCTTTAAGGATCTTAAATATGCTTTATCAGAATATGGATTTATGGTTTTAACAAATGCCCCGGGATTATCAGATGATTTTCAAAAAAAGGCATTTTCCGAAGTAAGAGGATTTTTTAATTCATCTAGAGAGTTAAAAAAAACAGCATATATTGCAAAAACACCTTATTTCAGGGGCTACAGTCTGCCAACTCCACCTGATAGCGGCTTTGGGCAAGTAATCGAAGCTTTTCAATATGGGTTCGAGCAAGAACCTTTTTGCGAACATGACGATAAAACTCAACCTATTCACCGCCGCCTTTTTCGTGGTCCAAATACTTGGCCAGACGCCGAAGCATTTCCTGGTTTTAGGCCTTTGATTGACGATTTAAACTCTCGCTATCATCGCTTAACTCATTTGCTTGGCGAAGCCATAGTTGAATCTTTAGGTCAGGATGTATCAGCATTTCATAAATACTTTGATTTCGAAGATCCTGATTTGGCAGCAAGTCTAAATCATAATTACAGCATTGCAGCATATGCAGAAGAAGACAGAGACAAGGTAAGAAAAGAATATGATAAGTTCAACAGCAATAAGGTAGGGGCGCACATTGATGGCCCTCCTTTCATAGCTTTATTAATTAACGATCGTCCTGGACTACAAGTAATAGCAGCTGAGGGAAAGTGGATTGATGCGCCGGTCACTTGCAGGACAGGACCTGGAGATTATCACGTTCCTGTAATTCCAGGGTCAGTTATAGTGAATACAGGAGGAACTTTGATGCATTTAAGCGAAGGTAAATATTCTGCAACTCTTCATAGAGTCAATACCACCTTGATACCTGAAGGCGAGACTCGAATTTCAATGCCTTATTTTTTAATTCCTAAAATGGAAGGAGATTTAATTCCTTTTGGCACCTCAAAGGTTGAAGCAGTTGGCGCTGGTGGATATGAGTCAGGTCGCGATAGAGGCGCAAATGCAAGTGTAAATAGAATGGGCACTTTCCCACAGGTGACCAGACGTTGGTGGGCAGAAGAATTTGTTGAACTAAGCCAAAAACAACGAGACGAAGTTAAGGCTGAAACTCAAGCTGCTATAAAACTGGCTAAGGAAAGAGGGGAAAGATTCAAAAAATGAAAGATCATATAAAGAATGTCTTTCTTTTTTATAAGTAAAGCGTTTACAATATTTTAAAATATTTGGGAGAAAATTATGTTTGAAGCATTAAAAAACTACGCGGACTTTAACGGTCGTGCACGCAGAAAAGAATACTGGTTGTTTTATCTATTTGTAATTCTTGGATACATAGTAACAGCAGTTATAGATCTTATGACAGGAACCCTTGATGAAATGTCTGGAGTTGGAATTTTATCAGGATTATTTTTCTTGGGTGTCATTATTCCAAATTTGGCTGTAACGATTAGACGGCTTCATGATCAAGACAGAAGCGGCTGGTGGATACTTATTGGAGTTATTCCTTTGGTTGGACCATTAGTTTTATTTGTTTTCATGTGCTTACCAGGCACTACTGGAGATAATCGCTTCGGAGCAGATCCAATCTTAAGCGAAAACTTTTCTTAAAAAAAATGTGCATGCTTAGGCATGCACATTAAGCTAGATAATCTCTTTTTGAGTCCATCAGTCTAATAGATTTTTAAATCTAAAAAAGAAAGTTCTAAATTAATTTATTGCACATACTTTTTCCTGTTGATAATCTCCTAGACGGAGAGAAATTATGGATAAGACTTTTGATTATGTAGTTGTTGGAGCAGGTAGCTCCGGATGTGTGATGGCCAACAGGCTTTCAGAGAATGGCAAGAATTCGGTATTAATTTTAGAAGCAGGCGGGAAGGATAAAAACATGTTTATACACATGCCTTCTGGATATTCACAAATAGTTCCCACCAAAAATGACTTCAATTATGGGTTTGAAACCGAACCAGAAGAAACTACTAATAATCGTCCCTTATATTGGCCGAGGGGGAGAGGCTGGGGAGGTTCTTCTTCAATCAATGCGATGATTTACATCAGAGGACATGCTTATGATTATGATTTGTGGAGACAACAGGGTAATGAAGGCTGGTCTTATGATGATGTTCTGCCTTATTTTAAGAAGGCAGAAAATTTCCACGGCGACGGAGATGAAGAATTTCATGGTTATAGCGGACCGCTGCATGTAAAAAAATCTGATAGAGAAGATGATCTGCTTCTTGATAAATTTATCGAAGCGGGGGATCAAGCTGGCTTTCCATTAACTAGAGACTTTAATGGAAAAGAACAAGAAGGTTTTTCTAGATATGAACATACGATAAACGATACTCCTAGAGGTCCTAGAAGATGGAGTTCAGCCCAAGCCTATCTACATCCAGCATTAAAAAGAAAAAACCTATTTAACGAAACTAATGTGACTGTAGATAAGTTGATATTTGATGGTAAAAAAGTAAAAGGCATAGAGTACGTCACTTCAAAAGGAGTAAGAACTTCCTGTTTTGTAAACCGCGAAGTGATTCTTTCTGCAGGAGCATTGGGCTCACCACAAATTCTGATGCGAAGCGGTATTGGCGATTCAAGTGATATTACCAAGCATGGGATTGAAATGGTTCACGAACTCAAAGGGGTGGGGAAAAACTTACAAGATCATTATGGGGTAACCAGTGCTTTTTATGCGACGCAACCTGTCACTCTTCATAGATCAGCTTCCTGGTTAAGCACCCAAATAGCTGGAATAAAATATTTATTATTTGGTACGGGAGATGCTGCCTACCCTCCATGTAGTGGGGGTGCATTCATTAAGTCTAGCCCCGAGAAAGATTTACCTGATACCCAATTACATTACGTATCTGTTCAAAGTCAGGATCAACATTTTAGAGAAGGAGTTACCTTGGATCATGGATTCGGCTGTATAGCATACATTTGTAGACCACAGAGCAGGGGCCACTTAACTTTGAAAAGTTCAGATGCAAATGATGAGCCATTGCTTTATCCCAACTATCTTTCTGAGGAGGAAGACGTCATTGATACTAGGAATGCTTTTAGAGAAACAAGAAGAATTCTCATGCAGCCGGCTTTTGAGCCATATCGAGGTGAGCCATCTAAACCTGGACCAGACTTTAATTTCGATGATGATGACGAGCTGGACAATTGGATTAGAGAGACGGGCGAAACTTTATATCATCCGGTGAGCACTTGTAAGATGGGAAGCGATGAAATGAGCGTAGTTGATGACAAATTAAAGGTTCACGGAATAGATGGATTGAGAGTTGTTGATGCCTCAATCATGCCCACTTTAATTGCTGGAAATACAAATGCTCCAGCTATCATGATTGCTGAAAAAGCTGCTGATTTAATCAATCAAGCCTCTGCTTCTTAAAGATATGAGAAGAATTATTACCGGCCACAATGCAGAAGGTAAGTCCGTAATTTCCATAGACGGCCCTCCAGCAAGATCAATAGGCGAAGAGGCAGGAGGTTTATTTGAAATTTGGAATACAGATGGATCCGGTTTTGACACAAAATCAAAGACAGATCGTGCAGATATAGATATTCTTCTTTCTCCTTCTAAAGGCGGGACCAAGTTTAGATATTTTCAGATAAATCCTATTCCAGAAGGAATTCCTCAAGAAGCTATTGAAGCAGCTACAGCAGAGGCTTTCGAAAAAATAGGCGCCGCTCATCACAGAGTGGATACTTCCAGAAATGCTGCCATGCATGAAACTGACACAATTGATTACATCATTCTTTTGAAGGGCGATGTAAGCCTGATTCTTGATGAAGAAGAAGTTAGGTTAAAGCCTCATGATGTCGTTGTGCAAAGAAGAACCAACCACGCCTGGGTTAATCATGGTACCGAGCCTGCTTTATTGATTGCAGTTCTCATAGACAGTAACTTGGTTTAACAAATTGAAATTCTCGCTTTTTGGCATTCAAAAAAATTGTAACGTCGGTGTTTTTTATTTAGACTGCATTTCCGGAGATAAATTATGAACGTGCAACTTTTTACCGACAAACTGGCAATATCATTGTCAACAATTTGTGTATTGCATTGCCTATTCACGCCCTCTTTTCTAATTTTGTCTTCCTGGTTCGTTGCCTTTTCTTTAAACAATGAATTTGTGCACTTCTCAATTTTATTTGCCGCTGTTCCAGTGAGTGCCTATGCGCTAATCAGGGGTTATTCAAATCACGATAAGCTGTCTTATTTTCTCTTTGGTATTTTTGGATTGTCTGTTCTAGTTTTCGCGGTATTAACAGCAAGTATTTTTGGCGAAATTGTAGAAAAATCTCTTACGATTCTAGGCTCTTTATTTGTTATTTATGCCCACTATAAAAATCACCAGATTTGTAAAGAATTAGACTGTGACTGTCACGAAGCTTAAATTAGATAAAAATTTTTCTTCAAAAAATTTTTTTATACTTTTAATATTATTTTTCAGTTTTTCTCTTTCAGCAGACCCCTTGCAGAAAGCAGTCAATAATGAATTTCGTGATTTAAAAAATACATCAAGAGATATATATCGAAATCCTTACGAGACATTGTCTTTTTTTGAGCTGGAACCATCTATGACTGTAGTAGAGCTTTCTCCTGGCGGAGGTTGGTACACTGAAATTTTAGCTAGTTACTTGGATAATTCAGGAACCTTGATTGCGGCGCATTTCGACAGAAACTCATCAAATAATTTTTTAAAAAAAAGCAGAGAAAACTTCGAAAAAAAAATTAGTTCAGAAGCAATTTATAACAAAGTAAAGATAGTAGATCTAACCTCTAAACTATCAGAGCCTGGATCGGCAGATGCAGTCCTTACTTTTAGAAATCTCCATAACTGGCTTGGACCGATGATGGATAAAGTTTTTTCAAATGCTTTTGTGGCACTTAAATCAGGAGGGATTTTTGGTGTTGTTGAGCATAGAGCCTTGAAAGGTACTTCAATTCAAGATATGAAAAAAAGTGGCTACGTTACAGAAGACCATGCTATAGAAATTGCAAAAAAACATGGTTTCAGGTTAGTTTCTAGATCTGAAATAAACGCTAATCCTAAAGATAATAAAAATCATCCAAAAGGAGTTTGGACTTTACCGCCTTCTTTGAGACTTAAAGAAAAAAATCAGGATAAATATGTCGCTATCGGAGAAAGCGACAGAATGACTCTTCTGTTCAAAAAACCATAAGACTATTCTTTTCATAATCTTAAATTTGGCAAATCAAATAAAAATTATTATCATTTTTAAATGCTTAAGCAGGAACAAACAAGGCTTTTAAAGGGTTTATTAAATCACTTAGATGCAAAAACCAATGTTGATGCAGGAGGAATAATAAAAGCTCCAGCAGAAACCTATACTTCCAAAGAAAGGTTTGATCTTGAATGGGATTCGTTTTTTCAAGATTATCCGCAAATAATTGGTATGTCAGGAGACCTTGCAGAGCCTAATAGCTTTCTAACGATTGAAGATTTTGGCTCTCCAATTATTGCCACTAGAGATGCTGATGGCAAATTTAAAGCTTTTGCCAACGTGTGTTCTCATCGAGGCGCTCAAATCGAAACTGAAAAAAAAGGCTTAAAGTCAAAGTTTTCCTGTCCTTTCCACGGCTGGACATTCGATAATAATGGATCTTTAGTTGGATACCCCAAAAGCGATCACTTTGGCAAGATTGATAAAGATTGTTACGGGTTAACCGAATTACCTTGTTTAGAAAAGTATGGCTTCTTATGGGTTCACCCCAAATCAGACGGTAAAATAGATCTAAAAAATTTACTTGGCGATAAACTTGAAAAAGAATTTGCTGCATGGGACTTTGATAAGTTGGTTCTTTCAAACGAGGAAGAATACAAAACCGACATGAATTGGAAATTAGCAATCGACACGTTTGGTGAAACTTATCATTTTTCTGTCTTACATAAAGACTCTCTTTTTCAATCTTTTCATGGGAATTGTCAAATGTTTGATAGTTTCGAAAGGAATGGCAGGTTGATACTTTGCAAAAGAGATATAGACGAAATGAGAAAACTGCCTGAAGAAGATTGGAATATAACCACCGGAACTTTACCGGTTTACTATTTATTTCCGAATATCATCTTCATGCCTACACCAGAAGGAGCTTTTCTTGTTAAAGAATATCCTTTGGAAAATTCCCCTCATAAAAGCATTTCAAAGATTTCATTTTATTTTTATCCGGAAGCCATAGAAATGGCAGATAAGATGGGAGTTTCTCCAGAAACTGGTCAAAATCCCCTAGAAGAACTATATAGTGCTTTTGGTAGCGTCATCAGAGACGAAGACTATGTTGTTGCCGCTTCATCTCACAAAGGACTGAAATCTGGCAATATTGATTTTCTTACTTTTGGAAGAAACGAACCGGCTTTGCATCATTACCATAACACATATAGAGAAGCTTTAGGTTTGCAAAAACTTCCAATAACCGAATTTTAAGATGATAGATTTGTATTATGCTCCAACCCCGAATGGCTGGAAAATATCCATTATGCTCGAAGAATGTGATATGGATTATAAAGTCATACCTGTTAATCTCGGCAAGGGAGATCAATTTACTCCAGAATTTTTAAAAATAAGTCCAAACAACAGAATGCCTGTGATCGTAGATCACGAAAATATTATTAATGGAGAGCCAATTAGCATTTTTGAGTCTGGAGCAATATTGATGTATCTGGGAGAAAAAGCTGGAAAATTTTTCCCCCAAAAATCTCCAGAGAGAGAAAAGGTTTTAGAATGGTTGTTTTGGCAAGTAGGCGGTTTAGGGCCCATGGCAGGCCAGGTGAGTCATTTCGTAAACTACGCACCAAATTTTCCCGGCGATCATACTTATTCAGAAAAGCGATACAAAAATGAATACGATAGATTGCTTGGCGTAATGGATAGAATTCTTAATGAGCGAGAATACCTAGCTGGCGATTATTCCATTGCAGATATGGCATCTTTTCCCTGGGTAACTGCCTATAAAAGATATGAAGTAAATTTAGATCTATTCGCTAATGTCCGCAGATGGTTTGATGCAATAAAATCCAGGCCTGCTGTCCGAAAAGGAATTGATGTAGGCAAGGCTGCAAGAAATTTTGGTGAAGGCATTTCCAAAGAAAGTTTAAAAACTATGTTTAAACAAGATGCCAAAAGTATCGCAGAAATGGTAAAGAAAAAAGAAAAAGAATAACTCCTATAATTTTTTTTGGATAAGCTGAATTCTATCGTTACCGAAATACATATCTTCTTTATCTAAAAAGAAAGTCGGGGAACCAAAGCCTTTTCGATCCATTAATTCTTGCGTGTTTTTTACAAGTCTTTCCTTGGTTTCTGGTAAAGAGATAAATTCTAGAAAATCTTCAGCTTGAACTGACAAAGAAGTGACAATCTCATTCAAACAATCGTCACTTGAAATATCTTTGCCTTCAGTCCAATAAGCTTTAAAAACTTTCTCTAGGTATTCTTCTATATCTTTGTTTTTGTCAATAAAGTAAAAAACACCGCGCATAGACTTTACGCTATTGATTGGAAAGATTTTTGGCCAGTTAAATTCTATGCGCCTTTGTTTTGCCCAATCGTCCATATCTTTTTGAGAATATTCCAATTTCTCTTTAACTGGATTTTTTCTACTTTCATAGACGCTAGGGTTTGTTGAATTGAAGATTCCCCCAACCAATATGGGTTTCCAAATAATTTCAAATTCTTTATTTTCTCTTAATTCTAAAATTCCCCTAAAAGAAAGGTAGGTCCAGGGGCTACTGCAATCTAGGTAATACTCAATTTTTTTCATCTTCGATCCAATTTTTACTTATTAATACTTTATAATCTTACCTCTTAAGGATTAAAGCTGCTCACTTAAGGAGGGAGAATGGAAGAAGATCAAAAAAGACTTGCCGACGCTTTGGAAGAGCTGAAAGATCACAATTTCATGAAAATTCATGAATCTGCATGGAAGTTCATGTACTACAACCTGTTGCGAGGTTTGGCGATTGGTCTTGGATCTGTTGTTGGCGCTACAGTGCTAGTAACTATCTTTATACAAATTCTAGCTCAATTTGAGTTTATTCCCATCATTGGAAATTGGGCTCACGAAGTTATAGAAATCATCGAAAAACTGGATAATTCAGGATAGAGAAGCAATTTTTTTAGTCGAACGCAACTCTCTTTATTTGTCCAGGCTTCAAAATTTCAAAAAAAGTTTCGGAAAGTCCTTTTTTTGCTAAAGCTTTTCGTAATAATGTGGGTGGCTCAAGCATCTCTTCATCAGTCAGTGAGAAGGTACCCCAGTGCATCGCATAATTTTTTTTAGACCCCAAATCCAAGGCAACCTGCAAAGCTTCTTCCGGATTTACATGATTTGCTTTCATAAACCACCTAGGGGCATACGCTCCTATCGGTATCAAAGAAAGGTCAGGATTGCCAAGTCTGGCTTGAGTATCTTGGAAATCTTTGGAGTAACCAGAATCCCCTGCATGAAAGCTCTTAAAATTTGGAAAGGACATAAACCATCCTCCCCAGAGGCTTTTGTTTCTGTCTGCTAAACCTCTAGCCGACCAATGTTGAGTAGGAGTGAAAGTAAATTTAGCTTCTTTAATTTCAATATTTTCCCACCATAAAAACTCTCTAGTATTTTTAATTCCTTTTCGATTTAATAATTTTTTATCTCCTTTTGGAACTAGAAATAAAGTTTCTGGATTCTTTCTTGAAAGTTTTTTTAATGAAGGAATATCCAAGTGATCATAATGATTATGACTTATCGTAACTACATCTATTTCAGGTAAGTCTTCAATTTGCATTGCCGGAGGGATAATTCTTTTTGGACCTGCTATCTTAACTGGAGAAGCTCGATCAGAAAAAACTGGATCAGTTAGAACAACTGTTCCTTCTATATTAATTAAAAAAGTAGAATGTCCGATCCAAATTAAGTAATTTTCCTCGTAATTAGAAAAATTTTTCCATTCATCTGATGATTCTATTTTTATTGGGGCTGGTCTTTTTCTATTAAAACTCCACTTCAAAAAGTCTCCAAAACTTTTTAAATTTGGCATATTGTTAGTATTTTTAAATCTCTCGTCAGACATTAGAAGACTTGAAAATAAGATAAAGAATATTAATTTTTTTTGCATGAAAATTAATTCGCATTTTGAAGCGCTATTGTAATCTTATTGAATCTAAAACATAGAGAAATTTATTTAAAACATTTTAGATATGTATAATTCTTCTCCGATGAGAATTTTAAGAAAATTATTGATGTTTTTTGGGCTGCTTTTAGTCGCTATTGGTGCGATCTCGAGCTTAATAGGTGAGCTAACCGGATTTGTTGTTTTTTCTGGTTTACAAAACCTTGTGATTTCTAGTATGGGGGTAGTTATTTTTTGGTTGTCTCTTGAGCGTGTTCATCCTGAAGGTTATAAGTTCTTTTTGATATTTATTTTACTTTCTTCTTTATTGGGCTTTTTTTATTTCCCTCTGGGAGTTCTAGGCTTCCTTTTAACGATTTTCGTTTTATGGTTTTTTAGAGATCCAGAAAGAAAGACTCCATCATCTGAAGCAGGCATTATTTCTCCTGCAGATGGCGTTATCTGCAAAATAGAAAAAACCTTTCCTCCAAAAGAGATAAAAAGCTCTGATGAATTATTAAAAATTTCGGTTTTTATGAATGTTTTCAATGTCCATGTAAACAGAGCTCCGGTTGCAGGTAACATCAAAGAAATAATCTATGTTCCTGGAAAATTTATAAACGCTAGCTTAGACAAAGCAAGCGAACATAATGAGCGAAATATTCTCGTGCTAGAAAATAATAAAAATGAAGAAATTATTGTGGTCCAAATAGCAGGGCTCATTGCAAGAAGAATCCTTTCTTTTGTAAATCTTTTTGATTCACTGAAGACTGGCGAAAGATTCGGTCTCATTAGGTTTGGTTCGCGAGTTGATGTCTATCTTCCTGCCAATTACTATCCAAAAGTAGAATTGGGACAAAAGGTCACTGCTGGAGAGAGCATTATTGCGAGCTAATAATCATGTCTGAAAGAAGCATCAAAAATTTTATTCCAAACTTGATTACTTTAACTGGACTTTGTTTTGGTCTAAGTTCTATAAGGTTTGCAGTTTTAGAAGATTTTAAAGCCGCAGTTGTGTGTATTCTTATTGCAGCAATCTGCGATGTCTTAGACGGATTATTTTCCAGGCTTTTAAAAACTCAATCAGATTTGGGAGCCGAACTTGATTCGTTGGCTGATTTTTTGAGTTTTGGGGTGGCCCCTGGAATTTTAGTTTATTTTGGAATTTTAGAAGAATTGGCTATCTGGGGATACCTTGCTGTAACTGCTTTTATTGTTTTTGCTTGCTTAAGACTTGCTATTTTCAATTTGAATTTACCGCCTACTGAGGATGCTCAAAAACAAGGATATTTTTTAGGAGTACCAACTCCATCCGGTGCAGGTCTGATTTTGCTTCCTTTAATTCATTCTTTTCTTGGTTTTAACTGGGGTATAGAAAATCCTGAGGTGGTTGCAATATATACCAGTCTGGTTGGTTTATTGATGGTCAGCAAGATTCCAACATTTTCGCTAAAAGAACTTAATATGACTGTAAATAGAAAATTTTTTCTTAGGTTTTTTGCTGGCTTTGTGGTTTTAGTGCTGTTGATGATAAATTTTCTTTGGCAGTTTTTGTCAGTAGTTGGAATTATTTATATTGTAGGAATTCCTGTTGCAATATTTATCTTTCGCAGAAATCGTAATAAGAACGAAGAAGAAGCAGGTTAGTCAGATAGCTCTTCAAATATTTTAAAGATTTCTTTCGCAGTAGAAATATCTCTTACGTTTCCCCCAAAAAAAGAACTATATTCCACATTTGGAGATGCATAAATATGTCCTCCATTTATAAGAGTAAATAATGCAACAACATTTTCTCCCGCATTAATTTTTTTTACTACTCCATTGCTTTTGTCTCCATCTGTATCTTCAATCTGTGAAACCGTTTCCTTTCCAGCAGGGCTTAAACTTTTCCAATATTCGTATGTCTTTTCCGAGGATTGGACTATGCCACGACTAGTATTGCCAAAAAGCTGTACTTGCCCACCATCATATGGAGCAATAGGGTCCTTGGTTCCGTTAAAGATTAATATGTTCACTCCTTCATTATTTTTTTTACATTCGTTGTTATTGTCTATAGGAATCGTTGCAACTAATGGAGCAAGAATAAAAATTGATTCAGGAGATTCGTAAGCCAAACGATAAATCATTTGACCACCATTTGAGATCCCGGTCGCTATTATTTTTTTCTTATCAACTTTGTAGTCTAAAGATATTTTTTGAATAACTTCTTTTAAGAATCCTACATCGTCAATATTTTCTTGGTTGGCAGCATAATCGGCAGAGGCTCTGCAGTCATTCCAAAAATTTTTATACCCTTGCGGATAAACAACTAAGAATCCATGCTTTTCCGCAAGATATTCAAAATCATACCCAGTAGCAATTCTCATATCTTCTGACTTACCGTAAGAGCCATGTAGCACAAAAAATGCTCCAGAATTTTCTTTGAAATTTCTTGGAATATACAAATCGTATGTCCTCTCAATATTATCGTGGTCAATAGTAAAAGTCTCATAAAGACCCCCTGAGGGAGCGTTTCTCTCAGGATAGACATTAAGATAATTATAAAGAACCAAAAATGCAGTTAAGGCACCGACTAAGATGCTTATAAAGAATATTCGTAAACTAGATTTCATTAAAGCCTCCACTCAATAAATGAATATGAAGTAGTAGCATCCAATTACAAGTCCGATTATTAAGCCAAGTAGAGATATAAGAAAATTTTTAAGCATGCAAATTAAAATTTATTTTATCTCATATTAGACTAAGGACTTTGTTTCAATAATTTTATTTTCTTTTACAGAACGCTTCTTTCTATTGGTCCTGTCGTTTACCTTGCCCACCAATTGACCACAAGCAGCCATGATGTCTTCTCCTCTTGTTGTCCTTACAGTTGTTATATACCCTTCTTTTTGAAGAATTTTTTTAAAAGTTTCGACCCGCATGTTGGAAGGTCTTTTATATTCTGTTCCAGGGAATGGATTGAAGGGGATCAAATTAATCTTGCTTGGAATATCTCTTAATATTTCTGCCAATTCTTTTGCGTTATCTAAAGAGTCATTAACTTTATTAATTAAAATGTATTCCATAGTAGTTTTTCTCTGATCACCGCATTTTTCTACGTAACGCATTACCGCATCCAATAGCTTTTTAATCGGATACTTTTTGTTTAAAGGCACTAAATCGTTGCGTAATTTATCATTGGGGGCATGAAGTGAAATGGTTAATGCTGCATCGGTTACCTCCGAAAGCTTATCTATCATAGGCACCAATCCAGAGGTGCTCAAAGTCACCTTTCTTTTTGAAAGTCCATATCCTTTATCATGCATCATCAAGTTCATAGCTTCAGTTACTGGTTCGAAATTAAGCAAAGGCTCTCCCATGCCCATCATCACAACATTTGTTACATTCTTTGAACCATGATCTCTAGGAGTTCCAAAAGAATTTTCCGCTACCCAAACTTGTCCTATGATTTCTGCTGTCGATAGGTTTCTTGAAAAGCCCTGTTTTCCAGTAGCACAAAAACTACAGTCAACAGCGCAGCCTACTTGAGAAGAAACACATAAAGTAGCTCTTTTACCCTCAGGAATTAAGACCATCTCAACTAAATTACCGTCTCCAACGCTCAAAACCCATTTACGAGTGCCATCTTTAGAATCTTTCTCGTAAACAATTTCTGGGGGCTTAATTTCTGTTTTTTCTTCCAAAATACACCTTAGGTCCTTTGACAGATTGCTCATCTCATCAAAGTTTGAGATTCCTTTTTGATGAATCCATTGAAAAACTTGCCTAGCTCGATAAGGCTTTTCTCCTAAAGATTCGAAAAATTTTTCCATGGCATCTAAAGACATACCAAGAAGATTTGTTTTCATTGTTTAAAGCTCAAATAGATTTATTATCGGTTTGCCATTTTTTAAATTAGCGACATTTTCAAGAAAAAGATTAAACGATCTCGGTAGAGACATTAAAGAGTGAGCTGAATCGTGAGGAGTAATGTAACAATTATTTGCCTCCCAAAGGGGAGAGTCTTTTTCTAGGGGTTCTTTTTTAGTGGTATCCAAAGCCGCAGCAGCAATTTCACCGGTATTTAATGCCTCTGCAAGATCAGCTTCGTCCACAGCGCTGCCTCGACCGACATTAATGAACATGCTTTGATGATTCATTTGTTTGAAAACTTTTTTATCAATTATATTTCTTGTATGTTCGCTATCCGGCAAAACCGTGACAAGAAAATCTGCAAAAGGCAACAGCTCCATTAAGCTTTCTGGCGTTTTGACTTCATTAGCAAATTCACAAGTAACAGGCGATCTTCTAATACCAGTAACGTTCATTTCAAATGACTTTGCAATTCGAGCAATTTCTTTTCCTATACCTCCATATCCATAAATGATTAAATTCTTATTCGTTAATTCCCCGTCACCTCCATTTGGCATCCATTTTTTTTCTTTTTGAAGTTCAATATGAAGATCAATTCTTTTGTTCCATCTCAACATTTGCGCTAAAACGTAATTGGCCATGGGTTTGCCATATATGCTGCTTGCATTTGCAACAACTGCATTAGTTTCTTTCAATACTGCTTGCAAAAAAGGATCATCCATACCCGAATATCCGCTTTGGATGAATTTTGCTTTCTTTGCAACTTCCAACATAGGCTCGAAAAGATGTTTGTGGTCTCGCACAGCAAAGAGGAATTGATAAGATAAAAACAAGGCATCAACTTCCGGAACATCTCTCCAATCAGGATTTGTATGATTCTCAGGGTTCAGCACAATGATCTCCATATTAGGATCAAGCTTCAGAATTTCTGATTCATAAAGTTTGCTTATCAGGCTATCGACTACTATTTTCATAGGTTTCTTTTTTAGATGGGGCAATTTAAACCAGAAGTTTTTGGAAAACAAGAATATTGATTTAACTGGCTATATAATGTACCGGAAAATGACAGAACTCACGATCACAGATGTTTATGCCTTTGGCGTTCCTATCATATTGGCCCTTATTTTAATTGAAGTCTTTATTTCAAACCGGGAAAACAAGAATTACTATAAATCTGGCGATACTTGGTGTACCTCAGGACTTCTCTTTGGAAATATCTTAACGGGATTTGCCATCAAAGGATCCATCGTTGGGTTTCATTTCTTTCTATATCAGTTTCGAATTGTTGACTTAGTAACCATCTTGCCAAGTTGGGTTTTATGGATCTTAACTTTCGTTTTAATAGACTTAGTATTTTATATCTATCATAGGCTTTCTCATCGGGTAAGATTTCTTTGGGCAATTCATATGAGTCACCATTCCAGCGAAGAAATGAATTTTGCAGTTTCCTTCAGACAAGCTTGGTTTGGCCCAATTTCAAAAGTACCTTTTTTTATGATGTTACCAATTTTAGGTTTAGACCCCCTAATGATTGCAGTAGCAGGAGTCATAAGTACTTTATGGGGAGTAGTGGGGCATACCCAAATTATTGGCAAGTTAGGCCCCCTAGAATGGCTTTTCAATACTCCTTCCCATCATAGAGTTCATCATGGCTCAAACCCAGAATACATAGATAAAAATTATGGAAACCTACTGATTATTTGGGACCGCTTGTTTGGCACTTTTCAACCTGAGGAAAGTTCCGTGAATTATGGTCTTGTAAATAATGTAAATACCTTTAACCCAATTAAAATAACATTTATGGGCTGGAACAAAATATTTCTAGATATGAAAAAAGCTTCAAGCTTGAGACAAGCTATAGACCATTTTTTTGGCCCTCCAACCACTCACGAAAAAGAAGCTTTGAATTAGTTCAGAAAAGCTTAGGTAATCATGAAGACAACAATTATCAATTGGCTCCTAGTTTTATTTGTGAGTCTTAGCTGGGGAGCATCTTTTATGTTTACACGCTTAGTAGTAGAAGAAATTTCTCCCTCTCACTTAGTATCAATAAGGCTTTTACTTGCTGCTCTTCTATTAGGACCCTTGTTTATTAATAAAAAAGAATTTTTAAAGATGTCTAAAGTGATCCCTTCTTTGATTTTGCTTGGAATTATAAATGCCGCCTTGCCTTTCTTTCTTTTTGCTTGGTCTGCTCAAGAACTCACCGCTGGTATGCTTTCAATATTAAATGGAACTTCACCTTTATTTGCATTAATTATTGCAATTTTACTTTTTAGACAAAATACCACCTTCCTTCAAGTAATTGGTCTTTTAGCAGGCTTTGTTGGGCTCTTAATTTTTATAGGAATTGATGAAATTAGAGTAGTATTTTTCCCAGTAACTTTATGCCTAATTGGAGCATTTTGTTATGCATATTCAAACAATGTCTTATTTAAATTGAACCATATAAATTCTTCAGCTCTTGCTTCTGCAACTATGCTGTCAGGTTTTATTTTTTCAATTCCATTATTTTTGTCCGAGCCACAATCTTTTTCATTTGATCTGTCACTAAAAACTTATTTAGCAACCTTATTCCTTGGGCTGATTTCAACAGGCATCTCATTTATTGCTTACGTTGTTTTGTTACAAAGATCATCCCCAGTTCAAGCCTCGTCGATAATTTTCTTGGTACCCATTACTGGAATTTTCTGGGGCGCAATATTTTTAAATGAAAATATAGATCAAAAGGTCATATTGGGCTCTTTGTGTATTTTAATTGGTATAGGACTAACAAATATTTTTAAACCTAAAAAACTTTTGAGAGATTAATTAAACAATCTTTAAAACATTTTCTGGCGGCCTGCCAACTATAGCTTTAGACCCTTTTACATAAATTGGTCTTTCAATGAGCTTGGAATATTCAATCATTAAATTAATGATTTCTTCATCTGAAATATTAGAATCTTTTAAGTTATTCTCTTTATATGCAGATTCTCCTGTCCTCAAAAGATCTCTCGGGCTAATACCAAGTTTTTGAATTATTTCTTTCAAAAAATCTTTTTCGAGCTTCTCGTCAAGGTACATGAAAACCTCAAAACCTTCTTTTTCTTTCTCTAGGATACTTAAGGCTTGTCTAGACTTACTGCATCTGGGGTTGTGAAAAAGAAAAGCTTTGGCCATAGTTAAGAATTATCTTATGAAAAGAGTTATTTTAAGCAGAAAAGGATTTGATTCAAAATATGGAGGTAGACCTTCTCCAATATTTAAAAATGGTGATATTTTCTCTCTTCCTATTCCTCAAAATGGAAAATCTCCAAAAAAATATCATGAGCTTAAATTCAATGGCATTAATGGAACTCAAGCTTTGAAGGAAGTTTCAGCTACACAAGTTACTTCTGAAGATTTTTGCCATTATGATCCCGCTCTTAATGACAAAATTGGACTTTTTGGTCAGGCGGGTAGTGCACAATCAGAGCTTAAAAATAATGGTGTTGGTATAGGGGATCTTTTTTTATTTTTTGGGTGGTTTAAAAAAACAGATAATCCAAAAATTAATATCCATAAAATTTTTGGATGGTTACAAATTGAAGAGATCTTGGAAGGCGATAATCAGATTTCAAATTTTTTAAAAAAATATAATCTTTCACATCCACACGATCCAAGATATCGACACTATAAAAACAATACAATATATGTATCAAGAAAAAATTTTGGCTTATTTAAAAAATTTTCAAAAAAACTAGTGCTTAGCGCTCCTAACCATACGAAATCTATGTGGCAGTTTCCCAAGGAATATTTTGCTAATCCTGCTAAGAAGAAGAGTAAAATTTTTTTAAACCGTCTAAAATGGAAAGACAATAAAAAATTATTAGTCGATACAAATATTGGTCCTGGCCAAGAATTTATTTTCGACGCCCAAGAAGTTCCAGATGTTTCTTTATGGGCGAAATCACTAACAGAATAGTAATTTTATGAACAATTTATATCTTTTTATTGCGGGGCTCATGGCCGGAATGATTTTGTTTCAAGCAGCTTTGAATGCACCTACTATTTTTAAAGTGTACTCTGAAGAACAAGCCGGACCCTTTTTAAGAGCTATTTTCCCAAAATTATTTTTAAATGTGGCATTTCTTAGCCTCATAGGCGTTGTCTTATCAGTAATTGGCGATCGTCTTTCGCTTCAACTACTTTTTTTTGTTTCTTTTTTATTAATGAGTGTTTCTTATTTGATCGTTCCGGCAACAAACAAAGCAAGGGATGAAGGAAGAGATAAAAGTTTTAAATATCTGCACTTATTGAGTGTAATACTTACTTTATTCACTTTAGTACTCTGCCTTATAATTTTGGTGGTCACCTAAAATGGAAAAACAATTCAATGTTTTTGAAGAAGAAATAGAAGAATGTTGTTCAAATCCTATTACTGGATTTTTTCGTAATGGATTTTGCCATACCGATAATTTAGATCGGGGCTTGCATGTAGTTTGCGCTTACATTACAAAAGATTTTTTAGATTTTTCAAAGTCTCGAGGCAATGATCTTTCAACCCCTAGAGAGGAGTTTAATTTTCCTGGCTTAAAAGAGGGCGATCATTGGTGTGTTTGTGCAGAAAGATGGAAGGAGGCATATGAATTTGGCAAGGCTCCCAAAATTTTCCTTAAAAGAACAAATAAAAAAACTTTATCTGTTGTAAGTCTTGAAGTTTTAAAAGAGTATTCGATTGATCTCAGCTAAAGAGAGAGGCAGCCTTAATCAGAATTCATTTTTGTGTTTTGGTAGAATGGGCCTGTGTCTTTAGATTATACAAAAGCCCAAAAAGTGATTCATTGGCTTATGGCTATAATAATCATGCTTGACTTGAATGTCGCTCAAAAATTTGGGGGCGACATGGAATTGTGGGACAGACTGGAATCTCGTTCAGATCACGCAACGGCGGGGATGATCGTGACCTTTCTGTTTATTTTAAGAATAATACTTCGTTATTTTAATGGTGCGCCAGAACTGCCTACGACAATGCCAAGATGGCAAATATATTCAGCTAAATTGGGTCATTATTCTCTTTATGTTCTTATGGCAGGTTTAATCATTACAGGAATTTCGATGGCAAGCTTTGCATCTGATCCAATTGTTGTGTTTGGCATGGATTTGTCTTTCGCTAAACACAATCAAAGCTATTTTCACCTAATAAGGGGCGCACATGAGTTTTGTACAAATGCAATTATTTTACTCATAATCATTCATATTTCTGCGGCTTTATATCATCACTTCTTCGCAAAAGATGACACAACTTTAAACATGGTTAAATTCTGGCAAACTAAACAATGAAAGTTTAAACAGATAAGATAAAACAAACTTGAAATTTTTAAAATCAATAAAATGAAAAATAAAGTTAAGCCATTGTTCTTTTTTCTATGAATATTATTAAAAGATTTATCCTATTTAAGGCATTAAGGTCTTTTGCTAAAAAAAACTCTATAGATGGTCTGCCTATAACAGGAGTATTAAATGATCATATTTCTCTTAAAATATTAATTGATGGATGGTTTGAAAAAAGAGAGCTATTTGCGCTGGAGAATTTTTTTAAAATAAATAACTTTCCTACAAAATTATGCATAGATATAGGGGCTAATATAGGAAATCACTCTCTATTTTTTTCAAAATTTTTTGACAAAGTAATTTCTTTTGAACCTCTTTTAAAAACTTATAAAATCTTGGAAATTAACTCTTTGCTTGTCGATAACTTGGAAATTCATAATTTTGGAATATCAGATTCAGATAAACAAATGCCGGCTTTAGTAAGTGAAGGAAACTTAGGAGCAACTAAATTAGTTGATTTTAAAGATGATTTTAATAGTACATTGAATTTGAAAAAGCTTGATGCCTTTTTAGAAGAGAAAAAAATAAAAGAAGTTTCATACATAAAATATGATATCGAAGGACACGAAATATTTGCTCTTAGAGGGTCTGAACAAGTAATAAAGAATTCATCTCCATTAATTTCCCTTGAATTAGAGATGACAAAACACTATGAAAATTGCCTTGAAGCAATAAATTTTCTAGAAGAATGTGGCTACAAATCTGCATATATTTTAAAAAATTCTTTTTCAGGCGGGCTTCCTTCAAATTTTAAAAAATTATCTATAGATGATTTCCTGAAAATAAAAAAAAGAAGACATAAAATGGTACTTTTTAGTAAGTAAAAATTCATGACAAATTCCTATAAAATCTGGCTTCCAATCACTTTCATTTATCTAATTTTTTTTCTTTGGTATACAAATTTATCTGGCCCTCTAACGGATCAAGAAATTGAAACTTACAAAAAAATCTTCGAAGAAAGTAATTCAGCTAGGAGAGATTCTGGGCAATGGGAAAAGGCATTTAAGTTCATGAGCGAGGATGATGGCAAAGACTTTTATATGGTGAATTTTCTCGATAGGAACGAATCACCGCGAACCATGGAAGCTACTGGAGAAGGAGCAACTTCATTAGATCTGCAGATGCACTATATGGAATACATGTGGCCACAACAGTTTAAAAGAGCCTCACATCCCATATTCTTTGCTTTTGTTTTAAATCCTGCTCTAGATATCGTTTCCGCCCAAGGGATGGAGGACTGGGACATCGTTGCAATATTTAGATATAGAAGCAGAAGAGATTTGTTTGAAATTGGTCTGAATCCTGTTTTTGATCAAAGGCATGAATACAAAGTTGAGGCATTAGATAAGACGATAGCCATCCCTGTAGAAACTCCTTTCATTGCTGATTTAAGATTTGCCTTGTTTGTCTTTTTATTATTAGTTGGCCTAATTATTGAAAGAATCAGAGGAAAATAAAATTCTTATGAGCTTTTTTTCAAAGTTATTAAAAATTAAAAAATGACGAATAGAATAAAAGCAGCTTGGGAAGGAAGGATTTCAGGTTGTTTGCTTGGTAAACCCATAGAAATTTTATCAATGAGGGAAGGAAAAGACTCATTAGAAAAATACCTCAAAGAAGCAAAGTCTTTCCCATTGAGAGATTATATAAATCATATCGAGCATCCTTTGATAAAAGGCTTATCAATTAATTGTTGTAAGGGAAAAATTAATAGAGCTGAACAAGATGATGATATCACTTACACAGTTTTAGCTTTAATGATGCTCGAAGAACATGGCATAAAACTTGATACAGATGACATCGCAAGGACATGGATTAATAAGCTACCAGCTGGCGCCACTTTTACGGCAGAAAGAGAGGCATACATCAAGTTATTAGAAAATATGAACTTTGATTATCAGTGGGGTGGGGCAAGAAAATTTGATATCGACGCTCTCAGCGACAATGAGTTTAACGATTGGATTGGAGCACAAATAAGAATTGATATGTATGGTTGGGTCCTGCCAGGCAATCCTGCAATAGCTGCAGATTTAGCCAGGAAAGATGCGCGCCTATCTCATAGAGGATGTGCAGTTGAATGTTCTGCATATATTGCTGCTCTTGCAGCTTTGATACCAGTTAATGAAAAGAGAATGGATGCAGTTGAAGAAGCTCTAAAATATATAGACAAGACTTCAGATGCCTATGAAGCAGTGGAAATAGGGAAAAAAAATATCGGCAAACCTTGCAACAAAATCATAGATAAATATAAAGATCTTTCCCCAGTTCACAGTCTTAATAATTTAGCCATTGTTGTTTGGGCTTTTTTAAGTTTTCAAGATTCTTTTGATGAAGCAGTAGGCGAAGCAGTTACAGCGGGATGGGATACTGATTGCAATGGAGCAACTGTTGGTGGATTGTTTGGTCTTGCTAATGGTGAGATTCCTTCAAAGTGGACCGATCCTTGGAGTGGAAAAGTAAACACTACCATTTCCGGTATAGGGGAATTAAGTTTAGAAAACCTCATTCATAGAACAGAGAACCTCCGAGAAAATATAAGTTTGCAATTAAAAAAATCATAAAAATGTCTGACTTTATTGTTTTTGGCGGCATTAATATGGATCTTTTTGCATATCTTCCTAGATCTCCTGAAGAAGGTGAAACAATTGAAGCAAACTCAATAGAATTCTCTTTGGGAGGAAAAGGTGCCAATCAAGCAGTAGCTTTGGCGAGATTAGGCGCAAAAGTGAATTTCGTCGGAACCGTTGGCAAAGATTTATTTGGCCAGGATCTAGAGTCTTTGATCGAAAGAGAAAAAGTAAATATAAAGAACCTGAGCAGGAAGAAAGGGCAATCTGGCGTTGCATTGATTAATGTATTAAAAGATGGCAGAAATGAAGTTGTGGCTTTTCCAGGCATAAATAAGAATTCCAAAAGTAAACAAGTAAGCAACAAGGAACTAGAAGCTTGCTCAATTGTAATTGGTACTATGGAGCTGCAAGAAGTTGAGACTTCAGATTTATTCAAGCGCGCGAAAAAAAACAATTGTTTAACAATACTCAATTTAGCTCCATATAAAGAACCATCAAAATTATTATTGGAGCAAACAGATATTTTAGTAGTTAACGAGACTGAATTTTTAGGACTTCTTAACAAAGTATCCCACACAGTTGATATAGATTTCATTGATAAAAATATTTCCTCTTTAAATATTCCCTCGCATGTAAATGTTGTTATTACTTTGGGAGATTTAGGAGTAATTGCATATGCAAAAGGAAAAAGAAAATATTACAAATCAAAAAAAGTTGAAGCTATTGATACAGTAGGTGCAGGAGATTGTTTCGTAGGCGCCTTAGGATTTTCTCTTTCTGAAAATCCAGATATATTTTCTGCCGTTAAATTTGCGAATTGTGCAGCATCATTATCAGTGACCAAAAAAGGTGCTGCTAAATCAATGCCATCCTACGATGAGGTTGTAAATAAACTTTAAATTTTTTAATCTATATTTAAATGAAGAATTTGAATTTTGAAAATTTTGAAAAATTAGATTTGCCTTTCAAAGTTAATCGATTGTCCCCAAATATTGGAGCAGAGCTTCTGGAAATTGATCTAAGAGAAAATTTTAATAAGGAAACTTATGAATTGATTTACCAAGCTCTACTCATTCATAAAGTAATTTTTTTCCGCAATCAGAATCTCAGTACTGAAGATCATTTGAGGTTCGCAAAAAAATTTGGTGAACTGGAAGTTCATCCATTTGCGCCGCACAAAGAAGGATACCCAGAGGTTCTAAGCATAACTCACAACGAAAAGAGTAAAGGTAGAGAAAACACTTGGCACTCTGATGTTACTTGGAGAGAAGAACCTTCCCTAGGATCTATTCTACGCATGATCGAAGGCCCTCAAGTTGGTGGCGATACCTTATTTTCTGACATGTGCATGGCTTATGATGGGCTTTCTGAGGGAGTGAAGAAAAAGTTAGAAGGAGCAATTGCTGTTCATGATTTTGCTGGTTTCAGACAAAGATTGATCAAACAAGGTAAAAGTGATGCAGAAATAGAAGCTTTTAATCAAAAGTACCCAAGCCCTGAACATCCTGTGATTCGTACTCACCCGGATACAAAACAAAAAGTTATATACGTAAACAAAGCTTTTACACAATATATAAAAGACTGGGACACTACAGAATCTTCCATTATGCTAGATTTTTTATATGCTCAAGCGGCAATACCAGAGTATCAGTGTCGATTTATCTGGGAAAAGGATTCGATTGCCTTTTGGGATAATAGAGCGTGCCAACACTATGCTGTATCAGATTATTGGCCGCAAGTAAGAAAAGTTGAAAGGGTTACAGTCGTAGGCGACAGACCTTACTAAAAATTAAAAATAAATTACAGGGGAAATTATGTTTAGTCACATTATGGTTGGAGCAAATGATATTGAGGAATCTAAAACTTTTTACGACAACGTTTTAGAAGTTTTAGGTGCAAAACCAGGACTAATGGTTCCAAATCTTACTGGTCAAACTCGTTACTTTTATTTCTTAGAAGGAATGACTTTCTGTATTTCAGAGCCTATTGACGGGGAGCCGGCTTCTGCGGGAAACGGCTCAACTATTGGATTCAATATAGAAGATGAGACTCAGGGCGATAAATGGCACGCTGCTGGACTAAAATCTGGTGGAATTTCCATTGAAGATGCGCCCGGTGTTAGAGAATTTGAAGGCATGAAAATGTACTTAGCCTATTTGAGAGATCCCTCTGGCAATAAGCTTTGTGCAATTAAACAACTATAGAATTTATGGATTATGTTCCTTTTGCAGTTCCGTTTTTCTTATTAGCTATTTTAATAGAGCTTTCTTATGGGTGGCTTAAAAATAAAAATACTTATCGAGCTAATGATGCATTTTCTAGTATGTTTATGGGAGCTCTTCGGTCTACTAGTTCGGCATTGAAGATAGGTTTAGGAGGAGCAGTTTTCTTTTTTGTGGAAACACATTTCTCATTGCCAAGATGGGATTCAAGTTCAATTCTTACTTGGATCGTTGCCTTCATTACATATGACTTCTTTTATTATTGGTTTCATAGAATTAGTCACGAAAGACAAATTTTTTGGGCATCGCATGTGGCTCATCACCAAAGCGAGGATTACAATTTGTCTACGGCATTAAGACAGACTGGTACAGGTTTCTTTTTGACCTGGGTATTTTATATTCCGCTTTTCATTATCGGCGTGCCTTCTTATGTTTTTGTTTCGGTAGCTTCCATTAATTTGATTTATCAATTTTGGGTTCACACAGAACACGTTCCTAAATTAGGATGGTTTGAGTTATTTTTCGTTTCTCCCTCTAATCACAGAGTTCATCATGCTCAAAATGAGGAATACATAGATAAGAATTATGGCGGGGTGTTTATTATTTGGGATAGATTGTTCGGAACTTTCAAGGAGGAAGAAGATAATGTATCTCCTGTCTATGGCATCAGAGGTCCTTTAAAAACTTTTAATCCTGTTTGGGCAAATCTTCATATTTATGTGAAGATGCTGAGAGAAATATTTTATACAAAAAACCTTAAAGACAAGCTGTATGTCTTGGTTGCACCAACTAGGTGGATTCCAACCGATTCTGGTCATTTATCTACAAAAACTGATTTTGATGTGCACAATTTTGAAAAATACAATCCTAATTCCTCTTTTGCGTCCAAAACTTATGCTTTTTTTCAACTGATATTCGTGTCTCTTATCAGCACAGTCTTTATTGAATTGGGCGAAATGAACCTACAGCAAGGTATTGTTGTTGCTATTGCAATAGTTTCAACAGCATATTGTGTTTCTTTGTGGCTGGATAGTAAAAACGCTTTGCTGGCAGACGCTTTTAGGATGATTTTTTTAATAGGAATTTTCCTAACTTCTTTTTTCCTTCCTGAAGCGAACAAATACATTCTTCCTTTGGCAGGATACTTGTCTATAAATCTATTATTTCTATTTTTCTTACATAATTCTTTTCGAAAAAACAATCTTTTGACACGACAAATGTCATAAGTTATATTTTTTTTTATATTTATTAAGGTAATTCAATATGGCAGCAAATATAGAAAAATTCGATTTTGATCCGGAAAAACTTCGTCAAAAGTATAGAGAGGAAAGAGATAAACGTCTTCGTTCTGACGGCAATGATCAATATAATGAAGTTAAAGGAGATTTCTCGTATTTTGTAGAAGATCCATATGTTGAAGAAAAAACAGAAAGAGCATCTTTAAAACTTCATACTGAAATCGCAATTATCGGCGGAGGTTTTGGCGGAATGCTGGCTGCTGCAAGAATAAGAGAAGCAGGATTTGATGATTTTAAAATAATTGAAAAAGGGGGAGACTTCGGAGGGACTTGGTATTGGAATAGATATCCTGGAGCTTCATGTGACATTGAATCTTATATTTATTTTCCTTTGCTTGAAGAAACTGGATTTATCCCTAAAAGAAAATACACCAATGCTCCTGAGACGCTAGAGTACTGTGGAGTTATTGCTGAAAAATTTAATCTTTATGAAAACTCTATTTTGCAAACAGAGGTTACAGAAACAAAGTGGTCGGATGATTCTGGATTATGGACAGTTAAAACCAACAAAGGAGATGAAATAACTGCAAATTTTGTTGTTCATTCAAATGGACCTTTGAACAGACCAAAGCTGCCTGCAATAGATGGAATCAACGATTACAAAGGACATACTTTTCATACAAGTCGTTGGGACTACCAATACACCGGAGGATCTTCTCACGGAGACCTTAAAAATCTTTCCGACAAAAAAGTAGCCATTATTGGTACAGGAGCAACTGCAGTGCAGTGTATTCCGCATTTGGGAGCATCTACAAAAGAGCTTTATGTTTTTCAAAGAACTCCTTCGTCGATAGACGTAAGAGCAAACAGAGAAACCGATGAAGCTTGGTTTAATTCTATGAAGCCTGGGTGGCATGAAAAAAGAAGAGCTAACTTTGAAGGATTTCTTGGAGGAGAATTCAGCGGCGAAGATTTAGTAAACGATGGATGGACTGAAATTTTCAGAACCATATTGTCAGCATTTAGGGCATCAGGACCATCTAAACTCAGAATGGCTTTGTGGGCATTACTTGCGCCATTCAATAAAGATTTTTATAAAAAAGGCCTCAAGCCGTATATGGCCGATAAATTCATGAACTTTGTTGGAAAAGAAAATATTTCGAATAAAGTTGAAATGGTAGATTTTGCAAAAATGGAGCAAATCAGAGCTAGGGCTGAAGAGATTGTAAAAGATCCAAACGTAGCAGAATCTTTAAAGCCCTATTACCGACAATTTTGTAAACGCCCTTGTTTCCACGATGAATACTTAGATACTTACAATCGTGAAAATGTGACTTTGGTTGATACTCAAGGTAAGGGCCTAGATAAAATCACTGAAAAGGGCATTTTCTTTGACGGCAAAGAATATGAAGTTGATTGCATTATATTTGCTACAGGCTTTGAGGTGGGGACAGACTATACCAGAAGAAGTGGTTATGAAATTTATGGCAGAAATGGTCTTTCAATAATGGATAAATGGAAAGATGGTCTTGCTACTATGCATGGCATGCATAGTCGCGGGTTTCCAAATAGCTTTTTCTTTGGTCCTCAACAAGCTGGCTTCACAGCAAACTATACTCATTCTCTAGATGAACAGAGTATCCACCTTGCATATATTTTAAAATCTATGAGAGAACAGAATATTTCTCTAGTTGAGGCTTCGAAAGAAGGTGAGGAAAATTGGGTAAAAACCATCATAGATAACTCAAGAGACATGTTGAGTTTTCAAGAAAGCTGCACCCCTGGATATTACAATAACGAAGGGAAGCCCATGCAGGCTCCACAGAATAATCCTTACGGAGGAGGAGCTCTGAATTTTTTCAAACTTATGAAAAAATGGCGCGATAAAGGAGATCTTAAAGGCCTTGAGCTAAGTAGCAATAACTATAATTAATTTTAAATGATAAGTTTATTTTTTGCAGGAGCGCTTGGCTTCTTTGCAATAATCTTGTCTTTACTTACTGTCAGACAAAGACTCAAAACTCAAATTAGCCTGGGCACTGGAGATAGCGAAGAATTGCTTTCTGCTCAAAGAGCGCATGGAAATTTTATTGAATATGCTCTTATTTTTTTGGCTTTATCATTTGCCCTTGAAATCATCGGACAGATACCTGATTTAGCAATTGTAATTCTAGGAGATGTATTTCTTTTAGCTAGAATTTCTCATGCTTACACTCTAATTGGAGGAGGAAATATAATTTTTAGACAGATGGGAATTTTATTTTCTTGGATAGTAATATTAATTCAGGCTTTTTGGGCAATGATTATTTCAGGCCAATGGCTGATTTCTAATAATTTTGGCTTAAATATTTAACTACAAAGATGAGTTCTACCGATCTTTTTGAATTAACCCTTGCCTTAAAGATAGTTCTTTGGGTTGAAGCAATAGTTTATTTAGGCTTAGGCATCTTTGAAATTTTTGATGACTTCTTTAGAAAACTGCCTTCTTGGACAAACCTCAACGGAAAATTAAACGCATATTTATTTATGGAAGACAAAATGCAACATAAATTTCATGCCATTGTTTGTTTTTTCCTTGGTTTCATTGCCTTAAACGGCATCATAGAGGGAGCAGTCACTAGATTTGAAATTGAACTCCTATTTATCGGCCTGGCACTAATAATGATGCTTTTGTGGATGATAATGCCTCCTGGAAAAATGGGAATAGTTATGTTTTTAACTAAGCCTGAGACATATCTTTCAATTTCAATGTTTTTATTATTTTCCGATTTGATTAGGGTTGAAATTTTTATCATTTGTATTTTATTTAACATTTGGGGAATGGCGGTTTTTATCTTTAATACGAGAAAACTTGTTATTCCCTATACTTATAAAAGATTTCGTGGCGATGTAATCGAAGTTGGCATTTCAGAAAATAAAATCAAAGCTTGGGATAAGATGTCAGGATATAAAGAAAATTAAGTAACAATGAATGAAGCACTAAATAATATTCTCAATAGAAATTCTCCAAGAGAATTGTCTGAACCCTATCCTTCTGAAAAAGAAATGGAACTAATTTACCAGGCAGCTCTTAGGGCACCCGATCATGCTTGGCAAAGACCTTCAAGATTTATTCAAGTAACAGGCAAGGGTCTAGAAAAACTTTCCTCTGCTTTTGTAGACTATGCCAAAGAAAATGTTGATGGCCTTAACGAAGAAACTTTAAGTAAATACAAAGAAGCTCCTTTCCGCGCACCGATGATTATCATTTTAATCTCTGAAATTAAAATTCATCCAAAAGTTCCTGAAATTGAGCAAATGCTGTCTACCGCTGCTGCCACAGAAAATATCTTACTTGCTCTTAACGCGCTTAACTATGCTGGTATGTGGCGAACAGGAGTATTTGCTCTTAATGAAAAAATTTCAAAATATCTTGATTTAAATGAAAATCAAAAAGTGATTGGTTATCTTTACGTTGGCACCGCTACTGGGAAACAAAAAAAAATACCAAAGATGAATACATCCGATTTTGTCACCGAGTGGATCTAAATTTAAATGGAAAAAGTTTTCAAAATCTCTGAGGTTGAGAATCTAGCCGCATCTGTATTTGGTAATGAAAAGCATCCTTTAGTTATTTTTCTTCATGGCGGAGGACAAACTAGATTTGCTTGGGATGATGCTGCCAAGAATATCTCTGCTAATGGATTTTATGTAATTACATATGACCTCAGAGGGCATGGCGATAGTTTTTGGTCTGAAGAAGGTAATTACAGTATCAAAGATCACAAAGAAGATTTAGCTTTTTTGCTCAAAACTTTGAATAAACCTGCCAATTTGGTTGGTGCCTCTCTAGGCGGAATGACCTCTTTATTATTCGTAGGAGACAAAAAATTATCCAAGTTTTGTAAAACTTTGACCATGGTGGACATTGGAGTCTATCCAAACCAGGAAGGCTCAGAAAAGATTCTAAACTTTATGGGCTCAGCTAAAAATGGATTTAGTTCTCTAGAAGAGGCTGCTAATCATATTTCTGAGTTTTTACCTCATCGAAAAAAACCAAAAGACTTGTCTGGACTTCATAAAAATTTAAGAAAAAAAGATGATAATAGATTTTATTGGCACTGGGATCCTAAATTTTTAGAAGGAAGGAAAGGTAGAAATAACAAAGATTATTTTAAGCCTCTTGAGGAGGCAGCTCGGAATGTAAAACAACCGACCCTTTTGATTAGAGGAGCTCTCAGTGATGTTCTTACAGACGCAGATAAAGACCTTTTTTTGAATCTAGTAAAACATGCAGAATTTGAAGAGATAAAAAATGCGTTCCATATGGTAGCAGGAGATAGAAACGATATTTTTCAAGCAGCAGTTTATAAATTTCTAAAAAAACATAATCAACCGTTGTTAAATAATAAATAATTTGATTAGATATTAGGTCGTATGGGGAAATTCTTTGGGACATTTCTGCTTTTTTTTTGCAGTTCATTCTTTTCTAACTCAGATCCAATTATATGGAGCGGCATTGGATATTTTGTAGATTCCGGCAAAACCTCATCGATTTATCCTAACTTAACTTCTTTAGAAAAGGACTTAAATTTAGCTAAGCTAATTTCAGATAAGTTTTCCGAAAATGAAAATATTATTATTGGAGGTTCTGGTAACAGGTCAAGCGATGAAGGTCTTAATAGCGTTCTTTTAGCCATTACATCAGAAAAGATTTTTTCTAATTACAGGGGGAAAAATCCTTTAAATGGAGCTCATTTGTGCTATCGAACTTATTTGCTTAGCTCACAAGTTGTACTTTACTCAATAAACGATAAAAAAATTCTGAAAGCATTTCCTAGTACAACTAAGAAAACATATATAGATGAGGATGATCAAGGATCATGTAACACATCAGCTGTTGATTTAAATCTTCATAAGGCAAGGTTTTCAGATATTCTTTGGGGCTTAGATCTTGCAAACATTGAATTAGGATCAGAATTTGTTAAAAACTATTCTTCTTCAAATTTAAGTTCAGAAGGAATGCTACAAGAACAAATGGAAAGGATTCTCAAATTGAAAAACGTATTTTCAAAAGGCAACCAGCCTATAGGCGTTAGACAGGTTAGTGTATCGGAATATGCAAACAATCAACTTGTTGGAAAAGGAGATTTTTCATCACACCAAGATTATTTTTCTAAAGAAAAATTAAATCTCAAAGAATTAAAAGAGTGGCTAGGCGCTGAATTCTCTAAATGGCTAAGTCAAGATTTAAAAATTTCTATTGTTCCTTTCTACGAAGGAGAAGGCCTGACATTGAATATAGGCACCACGTTTTCTGATTCCGCAGAAGCCTTGAATTTAAAAAAACCTGAGCTAAGTTATGGGTTTGACTATGTATTAAGAGGTTACAGGAAGGTTGATGTAGGAGAAACTCAGACACAAAAGGGCAGTGTTTGGTCTGTTTATTCTGGGATTAAATTTGGAGTAGTATTGGGAGAAGAGCCAGAAGATATTAAAAACCTTGCAACCATTCCTTATACTCAAAGTACCGCAAAACAATATAATAAGACGGATATCTTGAATGACTGGGACAATTTTGACGAAACAACTCAAGTTGGCATTAGAGAAGTGAGTCAAAATTTGATTAAACAAAACAAGAAATGGATGAAAGAAAGCTCAGAAATTTCATCAAAAGAATTTAAAAATTTCGCAAAAACTATTTTAAACAAGGTGGGATATGAAAAATAAAATAAAAATACTTTTTATTTCGTTAGGTATGTTGGGCATAGGTTTTTTTCCTTCTTATGCAAGTACGGAAGTTGTAGTAAAGGGAACGGGCTTTAATTCCTTTTCCAAAGGATGTAGCAAAAATAAACCTCGTGACAAGGGCTTGCATGAAGCTACTATGGAAAAAGCAAAGAAAAAAGCTTGGAAAAGATTTGTCAGTAAACAAGAGGATGATGTCATCGATGTTTATGATGAAAACGAAGATGAAATCTTAGATAATCTTGATGAATTTATTTTAGATATGTCTGTTCTTAATCAAGAATGCGATAAATCTAGCAAAACTTATGAGCTTATTGTCAGGTTAACTGTAGACGATAGAGCATTTAAACGTTTTTTAACAAAGGCTACTGGAAATACCTCAAGACAAGGGGCTCTTGCTGGACAAAGAACATTAATTCTTTTGTATCCAAGGATGGTGGATAGCAGAATTGATGCAAGAAGAGCGGATGTTGATGAAACTAGATCCAGTTTTGTGGGAGATGAAGTAAGCGATGTTGATGATAGTTCAGCGTCTATCTCCGAAAGGTCGGTTTCTAAAACAGCGAAAATAAAAGGTGGAAGTACAACCGCTTCTAAAGTGATTTACAAAATGGGAAATAGACAAGATGCACAAGCTTCAGCGACACGAGCGCTTAGAAGATTCAAGATGAGACCAGTTTTTCCTCAAAATCTAGTGGCAATCTCTGAAAGAGAAGGTATAGATTCAAGTTTTTTAAATACATTGACGAATGAGTTTATTAAAGAGGGAAATTACTCTTTTGAAAGCCTAGCCAATTTAGAAACTTTTTCCATGGATATTGGAACATATCAATATATTGTCTTAGGCTCCATAGATCTTAGCGAAGCAAGAGTAGACCAACAATCGGGCCTACCTAGAGTGACGGCAATAGTAAATATAGAGCTTTATGAAGCAACTATGGACGGAAATTTTGTTTTAGCAACTGCAAACGAATCTTTTAACGCAGTTGCAGAAACTCAGGAAGAGGCACAATCGGCTGCTTTAAAGAAAGCAGCAAAAACAGCAATTGAAGGTTTATTTACTCAGATCTGATGAGTTAATATAAGTTTTATTATTTAAATAATTTTTTAGGAGAAAAAAATGAAAAAAATTATACAAACCCTTGTCATCATGACATTTTTCCTAGCACCATCTCTTGGCCATGCCCAGTTTGGTGGCCTCGGAGGCCTTAAAGATGCAATGGGGGGCGGTGAATCATCTGGTGGAGGAAATGCATTAGCCCTTCAAGCAGAACTAATTTTAGGAATGAGTGTTGCTATGAATTCTTTTTTAAAGGCTGACGCAAAATTCATGAGCGCTATAGATCTAGATGCAGATGCGAAAAAACTTCTAAATCTTGTAGAGGAGCCTTCTGATAATGACAAAAAACTAGAAGCCAAGATTAAAGCGAGTAGAGAGGCAGATAAAAAAATGCAATCTTTCATTGATTCTGGAAAGGAATTAAGCGCTGAAGGAAAAAAAGATTTAGCTGATGGCTTACTTCCATACGCTATAGGAATGGCTTCAATGGTAAAAATGGCAAAGGTAGCTCCAGAGTTTTTGAAAGCTTCAGTTGATGAGATTAAGAGCGTGAAGAATCCAATGCAAATTGTCAAAATAAAAAAACAATTTGATTTAGGAGTAAAAACAGGAAAGCAAGTTCCTGATCTCTTCAAAAAATTAGGAACTTCTTCTAAAAAATTATTTGGCTTTGCGAAAGCAAATAAAATAGATATGAAAAAAGTTGAAAGTGATGCAAAAAAAGCGGGAGCGGCTGACGGCATACCTAGCATGAGCATGAACTAATTCAAATATGTTTTTTAGGAAATTTTTATTCATTTCATCTGTTTTTATTTTTGCAGGTTTTGCTTTCAGTCAGATAGAAACTGTATCAGTAAATGCCAAAGGTTATGGCGATGGACCTGAGTCAGCTTTAAATTCGGCGCTTACTCAGGCTATAGGCCAAGTTAATGGGAGATCTATTGATTCTGATACGTTATTAACAACTTCTGAAAAAAGCACTACAAGCAACGACAAATCTGATTATCTCTCAAGTAGAGATTTTAAAGAATCTATAAAATCAAAAACCAAAGGGGTAGTTGAGAGTTACTCAATTATTTCTAATGCAAAAGATGATTCGACAGGATTGTGGATGGCAGAAATCACAGCTCAAATAGCGAGATTCAAAACTTCGAAGTCTGCTAATCGAAAGAGAATTGCGGTCATTGATTTGATAGGCAGGCAAGGTTGTTGCAAAACTGCTGAGGGACAGTTGAATCCAGATGTTGTTGCATATGAAGTTTCTAGTGCAATTTCAAATTTCCTTGTTCAAAGTAGAAAATTCACAGTTTTGGATAGATCCTTTCAAGGATTTGCTGAAGCAGAAAGAGATACCTTGAAGACTTCAGAAAATATGCCAGTTAAAGAATTGGCAAAGCTAGGACAAGAGTTATTTGCAGATATGATTCTTGTAGGAAACCTTAATTCTATAAGGCTTCAAAAAGCGCAAAGAAAAATGAAAACTTCTGATCGTGTTTTAGAATATTTAGCAGGAAATATTGCTACCAATATCAGAATAATCGATACCGCCACAGGTCAAATTAAATTTTCTTCTTCTTTGAGAATGAATCCAAAAGATTTAGACCTGAGTCTTGGAAGTGATATCTTCACAATCTCAAAAAAAGTTGGAGAACGCGTAGGATTTGCAGTTCTTAATGCAATTTATCCCATTCAAGTAACAGGCGTAACTGATAAAGTTACAGTTGATCTTAATACTGGCGGAGACGTCGTTTCAGTGGGTCAAGTTTTTGATCTAATGTTGTTGGGAGAAAAAATAAAAGATGCTTATACAAAGGAATCTTTAGGTAAAAGAGAAACCAAAATAGGAACGGTTGAAATAACTCAAGTCTCTCCTAAACAGTCTAGAGGAAAAGCTATCCTAACTGATGAAAAAGTGAATCTTGAATCTAATTTCAAACCTAAGATGTATATCTTAAGATTGAACAATTCAAGTAAAAAGCAGGCAGTAAAGAAAAAGACTAAAGAAGTAAGAAAACAAATAGAAAAAGATTTTGAGGATTTATACTAAAACTAATTTAAAGGATAAGAATATGAATATTTATAAGTTAAAAATAAGAACTTTATTAATTATAGTTGCTATCTTTTCATCAGTTGTCATCAATGAAGAAATTGCTGATGATGAATCCGGAGGCTTTACTTTAAAAGTATTGCCTACGCCCGGAGGAGCTTGCGGCGATTATTTAGATAAAAAAGGATGGCGAGAAGGATTTCAAGTTCTGGGGAATGGAGCTGAGACTTTCTTTGCTATAGGTGAAAGTTCTGTAAAAGCTCCTAAAGGATCAAACGCCAGTGAGAATATGGCTTATATTGATTCAATTCAAACAGCATATGCAGTAGCAGCGTTATCGGCAAAAAGGAAGTTAGCTGAAGCCTGGAGTTTGAAGGTAAAGTCAGATATTCAAAATTCTATGATCGAAAGAGTTAAATCTGGCACTCCCCCTAAGGTTTTGCTCGCAGAAAGAGAGGCTGAACAAAAGGATAAGTTAGTAGATAACTCCGACGACGGTGAATTATCTATGTTCGAAAAAGCTAAACTTTTGATAAATCAAAAACTTGATTCGATGCTAAGCGATGAGACCAAACAAAAACTAGAAGATGATAATTTAGCTGATGCTGAAGCTGAGAAAATTTTAGAGGATGAAATTAATAGGATTTCAGACCAAAGTAGTTTTAATCAAACAATTGAATCGGCCGCTCAAGCAGAAATCAAAGGTATGAAAACTGTGCATACTAATAAGTCAAAAACAGGTGTATGTGTAGTTGCAGGATATTCAGAAAAAACTTCCAAACAGGCTGACGCTCTTGCTACAGGAAATTTATCAATTATGAAAGGTCTAAAACCTAGTAAGCCTTTCAGCAAACGTATCCCAAACTACAAAACACAAGAAGGATTGATGGAATTATTGGGTATGTTCGGAGCCCACATAGCAAGAAATGAAAAAGGTGAAATGGGGATTATCAGTTATGCTCAAGCTGGCTCGCAAAGAAGCGACTCAACGTCTCTAGGTTTTGCTTTTAATGTCGCAACTGCAAAAGCTAGAGCTCAAATAGCTCAGTTAAGCAATGAAAACATAGCTGTACAAAATAAATTACAACAAATAGAAATTGCTACAGGATTCGCAAATAGTGATCTAAAAGAGTACTACTCTGAAAGAAATTCTGAGGATAGGATGAACGCAAGTTCAAGGCTAACAGTTTCAGGTGTATCAGAATGGGGAAGGTGGACGGTAGAAAATCCTGACACAAAAAGCCCCATGGTTGGAGTGATTCTTACTTGGACTCCTTCAGGAGCTGACTTTGCTAAAAAAAGTAGAGACGCTAGCAAAGAAAGAAGTTCAAATAGCGGATCATCTCAAAGTACTTGGTCCGAGGAATCCGGATATACTTCTGGAGGTTCCTCTGGAGATGATGAAGAAGACTTTTAGCCTATTTATCTTTTTTCTTGCATCTGTAAATTTAGCAGCTGAATATACTTTTGATTTTGAGTTAAAAGAAAATTTTCAATTTCCTTATGCTCAGGCAAGAGCGGAAGCAAATAAAATAATCATTGAAAATGCTTATCTAGCCTATGATGATGAATCTGCAAAGACAAAAGCTTGTTGGAAGAATTATTCTCAAAATAAAAAAATAAAAATTAAAATTACAGACAGTTTTATAGAAAAGTTAGGTACTGGATATGGAGCCTATAGAGTAAGTTTTGATCCATCCAAAATTGTTTTCCATTCAGATCATTCTAATTACCTTACAAGGTGTTAGTTAAATTAAATAATTAATATGTTGTGGATTAAGACTTTCTTTGGGATACTTTTTCAAACCTTATTGTTGGGTGTTTTTTTATACTTGCCTGCTTTTACACTAAATTGGCCAGATGCACTATTGTTTCTTACCATTCACTTTCTAATAACAATTCTGGCTTCTGCATACTTGCTCATTGTTAAGCCAGCAAGCATAGAAGCTCGAATGAATTACGATTCAGAGACTCAGCCAAAAGAAGACAGACTGGCAACAGCCTTGATGTTATCTGCAATTGTTGTCGGACTATCTTTGGCGCCGATAGATATTTTTCATTTAAACCTCTCGTTTAATTTTGAAGGCAATATAAAAAATATTGGCTTGGCTATTTATATCATTGGCATGCTTTTTGTTATGGCCTCAATGAATGCGAATGAGTTTGCGGAAACTACTGTCAACATTCAAGAAGAAAGAGGTCAGAAAGTTATCGATACCGGGATATATTCACTAATTCGACACCCTATGTACACGGGTTTTATCTTTTTTATAGTTGGAGTGAATATTTGGCTAGGAACTTACCTTTCCCTTTGTTTAAGTATGATTTTTCTAGCAATAGCTCTAAAGTCGAGAATAGCTGTTGAAGAAAAAACTCTTCTTGATGATTTAGAAGGATATGAAGATTATTGTAAAAAAGTTAAAGCAAGACTCATCCCTTATTTATTTTAAAAAATCGTTTAAATAAACGAGCAAAACAATTAAGCTTATCATTCTCAATTTTTGGAATAAAATATGAATTTTTTTATTGAGTACTTTAATAGCATTGTCGGGGCATTGGCAGCAATTGGAGCTGTTGCCTCAATTTACTATTTAATACAAGAAATGAGAGAGCAAAATAGAGTAGCAAGAGCAAATGCTAGGCAGAATGTTGCCGACAGTCATCAGGAAATTGCTTTAGAAGGCATGAAAAAAAGTATGGTTAAGATTAAGTTAAAATTGCGAAATGATGAGGAGCTTACTCCAGAAGAAGACGCCAAATACATGTCATATTTCAGCATAATGTTAAGATCTAGAGAAAACCAACATTATCAATACACAATTGGAATGATTGATAAAGGCGAATGGGATAATTACAAAAGATCTTTCAAAACGCTTTTTAAATCAAAATATCACCTGAAACTTTGGTCTTTCATGAAAAATACATTTAATGATAGCTTCGTTGAAGTTGTCGAGGAACTTATAGAAGATGACAATAATTGAAGATCAACAGGCTAAATACCTAATTAAATCTCTGCAACATCACCCGAGCCCATATTTAATTTTTTGTAAAGATGATGGGGTGGAATGGATGAACCAATCTGCTCAATATGTCTTTGATACAACTGAAATAGCTGATATTGGTATCGCTCCAATAATATCTCATGGCGCGTCAAAGAAAATAGAGGCAATTGGGTCTTCATTTCAATCTGATATTGAACTTTCTTTAAGGCAAATAAATTTTTTATTGAGATCTAGGGTTCACGAAATTCCCTTAGACAAAGAAGAATCTTTCTTTTTGATAGAGGTATTGGCTCAGTCCGAGGCAGCTTTGGATGCTTTAAAAAATACCATTTCCTGTCTAGAAAATGGTCGAATAGACATGGCATACCAAAAACAATATGACCTGGCTACGGGAGACTTAGTCAGCGTGGAAACACTACTAAGATTAAAGGACGAAAACGGAGACATCATCCCTAATGACAAATTAATACCACTTGTTGAAGGAGAAAGCTTATTTTCTCTTGTAGTGCTGGCTTCTATGCAGAAGTTAAAGGAGGTCTTTGAATTCAAGAAAAAGAAAAAATTAGATTTCACCGTTTATTTAAATGTTTCAGCATATACAGCTATGCAAGAAAACTTTTGTAATCTCATTTTAGATTTTGTAAAAGAAAATAATCTTAATCCGGGAGACTTGGGGCTTGAAATAACTGAAACCGCAGAGCTTGAAGATAGATCAAAAGCAGCAGAGTATTTTGAAAAACTTAAAAAACATGGAATACCTCTCGCGCTGGATGATTTTGGAGCTGGTTATTCTTCATTAAGCTATTTGCGAGACCTGCCGATTACTTTAGTGAAGCTTGATAAGGATTTTGCTAGAACTGTGTCTGAACAAGATACGCAAGAGCTTGTGAGATTTGTGGTAACAATTTGCAACAACATGGAACTAGGTATGTTAGCTGAAGGGATTGAAACTGAGGAACAAGAGAAAACATTTCTAGAGCTCGGTTGTCATAAAGGTCAGGGATATTTTCATCACAGACCCCAGTTTTTAAATGATTTCAAGGAGGAGTTTTAGTGACTGTTTCTGAAAAACCCTCTAAAGGTGCGGAAAAAATATTGCTGGCACAAATTAAACAAGAGTTTGCAGCTCCCGCTGAAGCTATCGAACAATACATTGATTTGGTTGAAGAGTTCGGTGTAAAAAATAACCTCGATATTAGTTCAGAAATAAACCAAATAAAAGAAGCTGAAGATAAGCTCTTAAGCCAATATGAGGATGCTTTTAGGGAAAATACCGCTGTAGATAAGCAGTCAAAAACTTCGCAAGAATATTCAGAACTAAGGCATAACCTCCGAACTCCTCTAAACGCAATTATTGGTTATAGCGAGATTCTAATGGAAGATTTTGAAGATGATCTATCAGAAGAATGCATCAAAGATCTAAATACTATTTTATCTTTATCAAGAGAGACAGAGACAGCAATAGAAAGATTCGTAGATTTTATTAAGGGTGATCTAAATGAAAAGGCAGCAGAGGATTCTGAGCAAGGACAGATCCAAAATGCCGAATCACTTTTTAGATCATTAGGTGACATTGACTATAGCTTAGACATAGATGATTACCTCAAAGGATCAGATGTTCTTATAGTTGACGATAATAAAACTAATTGCGAGGTTTTAGAGAGAAGACTTACCCAGAATGGTCTCTCATGTAGGGTTGCACTAGATGGTACTTCAGCAATAGAAGAGGTAGATAAGAAAACTCCTGACCTAATTTTATTAGATGTTATGTTACCCGACATAAATGGCTTAGAGCTTTTAAAAAGATTTAGAGAGAATCATGATAGAGATGAAATGCCAATTATTATGGTTTCTGCATTTAATGATGTTGATAGCACTGCTAAATGCATCAAATTAGGCGCCTCGGATTATCTTCCAAAGCCTTTGAATGGGACTATATTGATGGCTAAGTCCATTGCTAGCCTAGAGGCAAAATATTTTAGAGCGAGAGAACAAGAGTTATTAAAAGAATTAAATCTTAAAGCTACAACTTGCCCTCTAACTGGAATTTTTAATAGACAAGTTGTTTTTGACAAGATTGAGGAATGTTTTGAGAAACTAAATCAAGATAAAAGCTACGAATTTTCTTTACTTTCTATTGATATAGACTTTTTTAAGTCAATCAATGATACATATGGGCATCCGGGAGGTGATGAAGTACTAAAAGCAGTTGCTAATAGTTTAAAAGATGCATGTGGTGAAAATGTTATTGGTAGAGTAGGTGGAGAGGAATTTATTGCAGTTTTAGAACATAAAGAAGAAATGAGCTTAAAACACTACTGCGAGTCAATAAGAAAAGCTGTAGTAGATTTATCAATACCCTTTCAAGATATTAAAATTAATATTACTATAAGTGGAGGAGTTATTAATTCATCCGAAGTTAAGGATCAAGAAGAACTTGTTAATCTTGCGGATGAGAGGCTCTACAAAGCAAAAGAAGGGGGAAGAAATCAGTTTGTTTATAGCTGAAGGAGAGAGTTATGAAGAAGATTCTTTATGTTGAAGACAATGAAATGAATCGTGATATGTTAGGTCGAAGACTCACCAGAAGAGAATTCGAGGTAGTTTTTGCCTTTGATGGCCAAGAAGGTTTAGAGAAGATGAAATCTGAAAATCCAGATTTAGTTTTAATGGATATGGGTCTTCCTGTTTTGGATGGCTGGGAAGCAACTACAAAAGCTAAAGCCGATCCTGAAATCTCAAATATTCCTATTATTGCCTTAACTGCTCATGCAATGGAGCATGATAGGCAAAAGGCTTTGGAATGTGGCGCGGATGATTTCGATACCAAGCCTGTTGATTTTAAGAGACTGTTAGAAAAAATTGAGTCAAATTTAGGCGCTTAGCTCTTAGCTCCTAATATTTTAGTAACCATTCCTGGAAGTTGATTAATGGATACTTCATCTTTTTTTACTAGCCCAGCGACATTTTTTCTTAGAAGTTCCTCTTGAACTTCTGATAAATCTTTTCCTGAATAAACTAGGATATTTGGTTTATCATCAAATTCCATTTCAACAAAATTCTCTAAAAATTCAAAACCATCCATTCTTGGCATTTCTAAGTCAAGGACAATAAGTGCTGGATTTTTATCCAGATTATCTAATCCTTCCCTACCATCTTTAGCTAAGAAAGGTTCATACCCAGCATCTTTTAAAGCTCTTCCTAAAATATCTCTAGTATTGGAGTCATCATCAACAATCAAGATTTTTTTATTTGTTGAGCTACCGAGTAAGTTAGTTACCATTTTCAAAAATTTATCTCTATCTATTGGCTTAGTAAGGTAATCATCTGCACCTAAAGAAAATGCCAAAGTTTCTTGTGACATTTGGGAAACCATAATTACAGGAATGTCTTTGATTGAATCATCGGATTTGCACTCTTTTAGAATTGACCAGCCATCTCTACCGGGCATTAATACATCTAATAAGATAAGCTTTGGTTTTGACTCTCTAATCATATTCAAACCTTGTTCACCATTAGTGGCACCAATCAATGTCATTCCGGCTTTTTTAACTGTTCTTTTTATTAAGTCATGCATTGCTATATCATCATCAATTAGCACACATAAGTTTTCACCCTCTAAGGAGGATATTTCTTCATTTTCGATTTCTTCAGATTCATCGCAGATTCTTGGAATAAAAATTGAAAATACAGATCCAACTCCTTTTTCACTAGACACTGTTACGCCACCACCCATCAATTCAGCAAATCTTTTACTAATGGGCAGACCCAGACCAGTTCCACCATGAGTTGCAGAAGTAGATCTTTCAGCTTGCTCATACTCTTCAAAAACTTTTGCTACTCCTTCCTCGCTCATACCTTCCCCATCATCTGTAACCTTAAATTCAATCATTTCAACTTCATCTTTTATGAAAGAAGTAACATCTAAGGTAACCAGTCCATTATTAGTAAATTTGAAGGCATTGCTTAAGAAATTTGTAACACATTGTCTTAATTTTGTTTCGTCTTGGGACATTGATCCTATTGCTTCTTGGACATTGATTTTAAATCCATTATCATTTTTAGCAGCCAAAGGAGAGTTTATATCTCGCAGCGTTTCAACTACCTTCTCTATTTCAAAGCTAGTAATGAAAAGCTCCATTTTTCCAGACTCAATTTTAGATAAATCTAAAATATTATTAATAAGAGATAACAGATGGGTTCCAGAAGTAGTAATTTTTTTAAGATCAGGCATTAAATCTTCATAACCTAAGTCTTCACATTCTTCGTAAAGCATTTCTCCGTAGCCTAAAATTGCATTCAATGGCGTTCTGAGTTCATGACTCATATTGGCAAAAAATTTACTTCTTTGTTCATTAGCTTCAAGCGCTTCATCTCGAGACTCTTCCATCTCTTTGGTTCTTGTATCTATAAGAACTTGAACCTCATCAGCCATCCTGGTGAACGCTACAGTCATTAGCTCTACTGAGGCTTCTTCTCCTTTGTCTTGCGAGCTTTCCTGAGCAAGATTTTGCATTTTATTTATATCATTAAGAATTAAAGTTCTTGAATCTCCTTCGAGCTCATCAGCTAAAATGCTCATTTTTTCAATTATTGCAGTATCCCTTTCTTTTCTCCTGCGAGCTTGCTCCGTTCTTATATTTTCCATTTCGTTAAGATGGCCTCTGTAAATTTCTAGGGCTTTAGCTAATTCACCAACTTCATCATTTTCAGACCTTAAAAGACCTCTTCTTTGAGGCATGGTTTTTGATAAATCTCCGCTAGTTAGAGCCTGCAAAACTTCAATTGCTTTATTTACAGATCCAAAAACACTCGCGAGAATTACCGAAGTAAAAGCAATCACCAAGAAGATTACAATTGTAATTATTATGTAAATTGAATTTAAGATAGCATCTTCCTGAGCGATACTTTCACTTTCATCTCTAAAAATAAATAATTGCGCTTTATCTGACGAAAGGTATGAACTCAATGGGAGCAGCGTTATAAGTGATCCTAAATCTGAATCTCTTGTAGACGTTCTATTACCAAATTCTTCTAAGTTTGAATTTGCCTTATCAACATGGCCTTTAATATTGGTAATTCCAAAATTAGAAGTTTCATCCAATTCTAGCCCTGATTCATACCTTGCATAATCATCTCCTAAAGAAATGATTCCTTCTTCTGTTTGAACAGCTGTTACAAGTTCAAACTCATCACCAAATGTTTCCATAGACTTTCTTACATCAATTCCCATCACAATTATTGCTTCCGCATTTCTACTAAAAGCCTTAATTGGGAAAGCCATCATTTGGTTTAAGGTAGAGATTTTTTCTCCAGAAGAATCCACAATCTTTTGAAGAAATCTTCTTGGTCTTTTACCTGCGTCTACAAGAAATTCTGCAAGATTATCATCATATTCATTTCTTGCTTGAGGGTTACACGCGTCGATGCCTGATAAGTCTAAGGCACTAGCACAATAAAATCTCTGTCCATCAGGATAGTAAGCTTTTATAAAGCTCAAATTTCCTTCATCCAAATCGAATTCAAACATTAAATCTAAAAGATATCCTGCCTCTCCAATATTTTTATCTGTTATGAATTGTATTAGTGGGTTGGCGAAAGAATCGTCTGGAGAAGAAAGCTCTTCTTCAGGATAAATTGGGTTTTCAGGATCCCAATAATTACCTCTTTCTCCAGTTACCGGAAGCCAGGCAGAAATTGCATCAATTGAAGTTTCAAGGGTCTGAAACCATGCAGCCTCATACGTTGAAACTAAAGATTCGTTAGCAAAGCTTTTCTGAGTAGAATCTCTGTAATTGAATAAAAAGATAAGAGAAAAGGCTAGCAGTAAGTTACCTGCTAGGCCTATCCCAATTAATACGGTTCTGATACGCATTTACGCGTAGATGTTGTTGATCTTATTGAACTCGAAAGGTAAGTCTAACTTTTACGTCACTGACTTGAACAGAAACACCATCATGAACAGGAGGCTGATAAATCCATT
>CABXSA010000002.1 GCA_902514765.1 uncultured SAR86 cluster bacterium
AATGTCTATCAACTACACTCGAAGTAACGAAAAAGAAGCTGACAGAATAGGTTTTAATAATCTAGTTAAGGCGGGATTTAATCCCGATGATATGACAATGATGTTTCAAAGAATGCAAGACAAATATCAAAACGAAAATACTGAAGAGTTTTCATACCTTATGACTCATCCTTTACCGAGCGAAAGGCTTACGGATATGAGAATAAGATCTGATAGCATAGATAAATCTTCAAAAAATACTTTCCGAAATAATATTGATTTTTATTTCATGCAAAAGAGAGCGGAAATTTGGGCATCAAAAGATTTAAAAAAACTCATTAAAAAATATAAACAGGGACAAAGTTCTAAAGATAAGAATATTTCATATTCAAGCAGTTATGGATTGTCTCTGGCCTACAGAAATACCAATAATTTTGAAAAAAGCTTCTTACTTCTAAGAAAGCTTATAAAAGATATTCCCAATAATCTGGTTTTAGAATCAAGTTTAATGGAACTTCACGTAGCAGACGGAAACTATTTTGAAGCCATTTCTCTTGGAAAAAATATTTTAGAGATTCATGAAAATAATTATGCAGCTTCAATTCTTTTGGCTGACTCTTACATAGAGAATCGGCAATCTGAAAAAGCAGAGAAACTTCTCAAAGATTTATCTAAAGATAGGCGAACAGATCCAAATATATGGTACAAACTTGCTGAAGCTCAAGGATTATCTGGAAATATTCTTGAATTACATAGATCTAGAGCAGAATATTTTATTCTAACCGGAAGACATGACGCTGCAGTTTTTCAATTAAAAGAAGCTTTATCGTTATCACAAAACCTTTTTGAAATAAGAGAAAGTATAATCAAAAGGTTAGAAGAAATTTTTGCTGCAAAAAGAGCTCTTACAGAACTTTCTTAGCCTGGAAAAAGATGGGAAAAATTCTTGCCTGCTAGAAGGTGAATATGAAGATGAAATACTGTTTGTCCTGCCTTCTCACCATTATTTATCACAATGTTAAAAGCGTCTTGAACGTTCAACTGTTTTGCAATTTTTTTTACCACTAACATTAAATGTCCTAAAAGGTTTAAATCATCTTCTTCTGCAGAAGAAAGCATTTTAATTGGTTTCTTTGGAATTACTAGAACATGAATCGGCGCTTTAGGTGCAATATCTTCAATAACAATACATTTTTCGTCTTCGTAAATAATTTTTGAAGGTAATTCTTTATCAATAATTTTTTCAAAAATAGTTTTTTCCATACTAAGAAAACATCTTATAACCTATAAAGGTTGAAAGTACACAAATTGATGAAATTAATAAAGCTAAGAAATATGCAGTATAAATTCCATTTAAATTTGAAAATAACAAAATTTCTTTTGTGAAAGCTGAAAAAGTTGTAAAGGATCCCAAAAAACCAATTATAACTAAAGGAGTTATCAAATCTTTATTTTCTAAATTTATTGCTATAAATATTCCAATCGCATAACACCCTATTATATTTACAAACAGGGTACCCAAAGGGAATTCAAAAAATATTAATTTCTCGAGATACGAGCTTAAAAAAAATCTTGAGATTGCTCCCAAAAAAGCTCCAATACCTATATACAAATAAAACATTACTTGGTGGGTCGTATAGGATTCGAACCTATGACCAATTGATTAAAAGCCAACTGCTCTACCAACTGAGCTAACGACCCAAAATAAAAATTATACCTTTATTAAGGAGTGTTTAGTTTAATTAAATCTTGCTCTGCAAGTAAAGCAGCTCCTGAATTTGGATAATTACTTATAACTTCTTGTAGAAGAAGTTCAGCTTTTTCTTGATCATCTAAATTCAAGCTTGCTAAAGCAAGTTTATAGAGTCCGTCGGCTTTTCTTGGATGTTGATCAAACTTAGAAATAAAAGCACCTAAAATTTCTGACGAATCCTCAAACATCTCCTGAACTAAATATATTTCACCAAGCCAAAAGTATGCGTCTCCAGAATAAGCTCCATCCGGGTATGACAATATCAAAAGTCTTAAATTTTCAGCAGCTTCAGAATATCTAGAATTGTCTATAAGTTTCATTGAGTTTGACCATAAACCAAACTCTCCAGAATCTATTTCTTCCTCCACCAGTCCAGAAAGTGGATTTAATTGATTTTCTGAAGCTTCATCTTCATTAGGCTCTTCAAAAAGTAGTTTAGTTTCCAAAAGATGAATCCTTTTATCTAAATCTACGTATCTAATTTGGTTTGCTTCTTCTAATCTAGAGAGACTTAAATTATTTGATTCTACAGATGCAGTAAGACTTTCAATTTCTTTCTTTAGAAGATTAATTCTTTCAAGAAGTAATTCTATGGATTCTTCATTTTGCAAATATGCAAAATTAGAAAGTCCAATAAATATAGCAATTATAAATTTCTGCTGGATATTCAATCTAGTAAAGAGAAATTTCTACCCTTCTATTTTCTGACCAAGCTTTTTCATTTGAAGCATTTTTAAGAGGTTTTTCCTCTCCAAAACTTACTACTCTTATTTTTTTTCCTGAAACACCTTTAATGACAAGAAAGTCTCTTACTTCAAGAGCTCTTCTTTCTCCAAGGGCTAAGTTGTATTCACGAGTACCTCTTTCATCACAATGTCCCTCTAGACGGACTATTTTTGCTCTTTTAATAAAAGGGAGATACTCTTCAAGTAAAGTTTTATCCTCGGCATCTAGAGTAGATTTATCGAAATCAAAAAAAACTTTATCGTTTAAATTTGTAACTAACTTATCGTCCTGAAGATATTCTTCACCAGAAACAGAAGCATATTGAGCTCTTTCAACCGAATCTGATACGTTTGCTGCACAAGAATAGACTTGACATATCATTGCTAAAATAAAAATTCCAATTGGTTCCATAAACAGTCTCCTCATAATAAAGCTCCCTACAAGCAAATAATTATAATACTTTTTCTTTTAGACAAGTAATCTAAAATTTAGTTTATTTATTTTGTTTAATTTAATAAAGGAGACCATGCTGGTTCTCTTACTGAGCCGTTTTTCAAAGGTAAAGAAAACCTAGATTTCCCATCCAAGGTAATACCGCCGAGATAGCCATTTGAACCATTTTTTGTAGCATAAATTATTATATTTCCATTGGGAGAGATAGTTGGAGATTCGTCTAAAGAGGTTGATGTAAGGGTCTCTATATATCTACTTGTAATTTTTTTTGTTGCAATTTGAAATCTTCCGTTATTTCCGTGAACAAAAAAAATTGATTTCCCATCAGGAAAATATCTTCCTCTGGCATTGTAATTTCCGTCTCTGGTCAGTCTTTTTTTTCTCTTCGATTGTGTATTAATTTCATAAAGCTGAGGACTACCTGACCTGTCAGATGTAAAAATTATTTTTTTTGAGTCAGGTGACCAAGATGGTTCGGTGTCTATTCCATAATGGTCCGTCAATCTAATTAGGCGTTTTTTTCTAATAGAGTATAAAAAAATATCAGGATTACCTGAAAAAGAAACAACTAGCGCTATACTTTTCCCGTCAGGTGACCAAACCGGTGCGCTGTTTGTCATTCCAAGTGCCTGAATTGATTCTCTTTTTCCAGAGGATAAATCCTGAATAAAGATCTCAGCTAAACCATTTTCAAAAGAAACGTAAGCTATTTTCTTTCTATCTGGTGACCAATCAGGAGACATTATTGGTGCAGATGACGTAAATAAAATTTGCTCGTTTTTACCATCTATATCAGAAATACACATTTGATAAGTATCCGAGTTTGAATTTATTACGTAAGCTAATTTTGTATCGAATATGCCCTTAAGACCGGTAATCTCTTCATAAACTCTGTTGCTGATGATTTTTGAAATCCCTTTTAGATTATCCTCATTTCCTACAATTTCTCCTTCTAATATTTTTATGCGTCTATTAATATTGAATAGAGAATAAGAAATACTAAGACTTCCAAAAGAATTAATGGAATTAACTTTCCCAATAATAGAATAATCTACTCCTAAAACTTTCCAATCTCTATAATAAAAATCCTCTTCTGATGAGGGATAAGATAACATTTCAGCCTTATCTAAATTTTCAAACTCTCCAAAGAGTAATAAATTTTCTTGAATGTATTTTGAAATTTTTGATCCATAAACTTCTTTTATATTCTCTTCAACACCAAATGGAACAAATGCAATTTTTGATAAATTATCACTCCCTTTTAAAATTTCTATTTCAAGAATCGAAAAAACGTTGTTTGAAATTAAAAACCCTATTATAAAAAAAATTTTTTTCAATCTATCTCTCCTGAAGATTTAAAAACAAGCTTAAAATTTCTAAAATTTTCTTCGAATAATTTTCTTTCAAGAACTAGAATTTCCTCAAAAAAACTTAATTTGTTCATTGCTGACAAGATGGAGTCGTTAAATGATTTATTTGTACTGGGCTCAGTCATAATAAAATTCAATATTTCTCCTGAAGGGGCAAGGTTTATAAGTACTTTGGCTGATAAAGTGTCACTTAAGGAGTTTGGCTTAATCCATATCGAAGAAATTCTATTTTGGATGATAGTCGAAACTCTCAAGATATCTTTTCTTTCTCTAGATAGCTTAATTTTGCTAATTTCATTTTTTAAATGAGATTTATTAATTTCAAATTTTGGTATCTTAGATATATTATCAATTTCTCTTTTATCATTGTTTTCATAAGTGCTATTGGCTTCTTTTTTTAATTTCTTGTTAGAAGGATAAGTTTTAAGAGATTTTTCTTCCTGTTGCATGACTTCATAGAAATTAACTCTAGTAGATTTAGTTTCTTCTACATCTAATTTAGGAATAGAAAATAGAGAAAATATAATAGAGACAGATAAGATTACGAAAAAAAAAGTATTTAAACTCGTTAAAACTTTATTCATCATTTAAGGGTTCAGTTATTAAATTTATTGATTCAGTATTGAATTTTTTTATAAGAGACATTGTCTTTGCAACATTGTCATAAACTGTATTTTTATCAGCTCTAACAAATACCTCGATTTCTGGATTATTTACTAAAATTTTTTCAAACTGCACTGCGAACGATTGAAAATTTTTATAGATTTTATTCTTCTCTCCAATATCAAAAGAATAATATCCCTCCTTACTAATTGAAATAGTCAAGTTTTCATTTTTTGATTTATTAAGAGCTTTTGCTTCAGTTTTTGGTAAATCGAGATCAATACCTTGAATCATAAAAGGAGTAGCAACCATGAAAATGACTAACAAAACCAATGAAATATCCACATAAGGTATGACGTTTATTTCTGTTAAAAGATTTCTATTTTTTGCTCTTCTCTTGAACATTGAATTCTTGATAGCTAATTAAAAGTTCAGATATGAAATTTTCATAACTTTTAACAATAGAATCGATTGCCTTGACGCTCCAATTATAGGAAATAAGCGCAGGTATGGCAGCAAATAAGCCCAATGCAGTTGCAACCAAAGCTTCTGAAATTCCTGGCGCTACAGCATTTATAGACACCTGAGATAATTGAGCTAATCCACTAAAGGCATTCATGACTCCCCAGACAGTTCCAAAAAGTCCTATAAAGGGACTTACTGATGCTACTGTTGATAAAAAAGATAAGCCTTCTTCTAATTTTTCTTCTTGTCTACTTATAATTATCTCTGTGGATTTGTAAATACGTTCTTCTGCCATTTGAAAATCATCGAACTTCAGACTTTCTTCGTGAGCGACGATAAATATTTGAGATAGTCCAAAGTTATCTTCTTTTCTCTTCAGAGTATTAAAAATATTTTCAATGTTTTTTGAATTCCAAAACTCTTCTTCAAAAAGATAAATATCCTTTCTCGCTCTGCTCAAGGTAAGCCACTTATCAAAAATGAACCACCAGGAAGTTCCAGCCAAAATAAATAAAATAATCATCACTAATTGAACAACTAAGCTCGCTCCTAAAAATAAATCTATAAAACTTAATTCAGCTTGCATTTTTTTTGTCCAACATCTTTTTTCTTAGCTCCTCTGGAAGAGCAATAGGTTTTTTAGTTTCAAGATCGATACAGCCGCATAATACATTAGCTTCGCACATTATTTCTGAATTTATAACAACTCTTTGATTAAAGCTAAAACTAGCTTTCTTTAATTCCAAAAGTGAGGATTCTATTTTTATTAATTGGTCTAATAGGACAGGTTTTTTGTAATGAATATCTAATCTATTCACAATGAAAATAATGTTTTTGTTTAATAGCTCGTTTTGAAGGTAACCGCACTTTCTTAGAAATTCAGTTCTAGCCCTTTCAAAATATTTAAGATAATTAGCGTAAAAAACTACACCCTGTGCATCTGTATCTTCATAGTAAATTCTAAGCTCTATAGTGTCTGACATTAAAGATGACTTTTTATATCTTCCTCAAAGAGAGATTTAAGTAAAACTATGAAGCTCTCTAAAGAAAAATCGCACGTATTGTTTAAATCTTTAGGAAGATTGTTGTTAACAGCATGGAGTGGAACTCTCACCTTAATAGGCCTGTGATTGAATTTATAGATCAAAGCTGGATGACTATCATCTGGAGTTGCAGCAATCACTTGATCCCACCAGCCTTCAAGAGGTTCTGCGCCTTGCCCATATCTCTTACATTCTATGTACCAATTACCAAGGATAAGATCTGGAAGATGTTTTTCTCGAGTTTGCTCCAATATTCTTTTTAATGGTTTTTTTAACTTCAAAGAATCATTTAAGGCATTTGCAATTTCTCTTTCAAATGATGCTCCCTTATTTCTTGAATTCGTCATCAAGCAAAGCTCCCTTCAGAAAACTCAGCATTGGAATGAACATTTTGCACATCGTCAAGATCTTCAAGACTTTCAAGAAGATTGATGACTTTTTCAGAAGCCTCATCATCAAGTTCAACGCTATTTGATGCTTTCATAATCAACTCGTATTGGTATATTTTAATTTCATTTTCTTCTAATACATTTTTAAGATTGTGAAATTCTTCAGCTTCAATAGAAATAATGAGATTATTCTCGTCACCTTTTTCTACTTCATCTGCCCCATTGGATACAGAGACATCAAATATTTTTTCCTCATCAGTATTTTCAACGACTATTTGGCCAACTTTGGTAAATAGATATGCTACAGATCCATCGGTACCTAAACTTCCTCCGTACTTAGAAAAAGCATGTCTAACTTCAGCAACCGTTCTGTTTTTATTGTCCGTCAAAGTTTCAACTATAATGGCAACCCCATTAGGGCCATAGCCTTCATAAATGGTTTCTTCTAAATTTTCTGCCTCCTGATCTCCAGAGCCTCTTGCTATGGCTCTTTCTATTGTATCCTTTGGCATATTGGCCCCAAGGGCCTTATCTAGAGCCAGTCTTAATCTAGGATTATCTCCTGGCTCAGGTCCTCCCAATTTAGCAGCAACGGTAAGCTCTCTAATAAGTTTCGAAAAGACTTTTTGTCTTTTTTCATCTTGACGACCTTTACGATGCTTTATGTTAGCCCACTTAGAATGTCCCGCCACTATTTATCCTCTTCAAGAATTTTTATGGAAAGCATATCTAATTGATCTTGATCAATTAAACTCGGAGCATCGGAAAGCAGACAGGTTGCTGATTGAGTCTTTGGAAAAGCAATTACATCTCTGATGGATTCTTGTTTACAAAGCAACATGATCAAACGATCTAATCCAAAAGCAATTCCGCCATGAGGAGGACATCCATAAGACAAAGCTTCTAAAAAGAAACCAAATTTCTCATCCGCTTTTGTTTTATCTATCCCTAAAATTGATAATACTTCCAATTGTTCATCTAAATTATTGATTCTCAAAGAGCCGCCTCCAATTTCACTTCCATTTAAAATAAGGTCATATGCCATTGCAACAGCATTTGCCGGGTCTTTTTTTAGTTCTTTTAGCCCCCCTAGAGTAGCAGTAAAAGGATGATGTGAAGGAGATAAGTTCCCTTGAATATCCTCTTCAAATAAAGGAAAGTCTGTTATCCATCCAAATTTAAAAGCCTCTTTATCAGTTAAGTTAAGGTCTTCGCCTAATTTTTCTCTCAATGAGCCCATTGAATCATTCACAACATTTCTGTGATCGGCACCAAAAAAAACAGTGTTTCCAGAACTTAGTTCAAGCCTTTCAACTAAGCTAGAAATCTCTTCTTTAGAAAGGAACTTAAGAATTGGAGACTGAAGCCCATTTTCTAGATCAGAAGAATCATTGACTTTTATATAAGCTAGTCCTTTTGCTCCAAAATTACCGACAAATTTAGTGTACTCATCTATTTTATTTCTGCTTATTTCTTGTTCAATTTTAAGAGCAACAATTCTTGCCTTTTCATTCTTGGCAGGATCTGCAAAAACCTTAAATGAAGATTTTTCAAAAATATCTTTTACATCAACAAGCTTTAAAGGGTTTCTTAAGTCAGGTTTATCTGAGCCGTAATCCTTTATTGCTTCTTGATATTTAATTCTTTGGAAATCATCAAACTCAATATTTAAAGTTTCAAGAAAAATTCTTTTAATGAGTCTTTCAGAGATATTAAGAATTTCTTCTTCTGAAATAAAAGATAATTCGATATCCAATTGAGTGAATTCTGGCTGCCTATCTTTTCGCGTATCCTCATCCCGAAAGCACCTGACAATTTGAAAATATTTTTCAAAACCTCCAATCATCAACATCTGTTTGAAAAGCTGTGGTGACTGAGTGAGAGCATAAAACTTTTGATTGTAAAGTCTGCTTGGGACAAGAAAATCTCTAGCTCCTTCCGGAGTAGCCCTGGCCATCATTGGAGTTTCAATTTCAATAAACTGATCTTCAATGAGATGACTTCTGACGATGTGATTTACTTGCGATCTTATTTTCAAATTTGATTGCATTTCCGGTCTTCGTAAATCCAAATAACGGTATTTGAGCCGAACCTCTTCACCGACTTTCGCATGTTCATCTAGCTGAAAAGGCAAAGGTTTGCTTTTAGAAAGGATATCAATTTCTTTTGAAACCAGTTCTAGTTCTCCAGAAGCTAATGACTCGTTAATTGTACCTTTAGGTCTTTTTCTGAGAATTCCTGTAACTTCAAGAACATAGGACATTCTTATTGATTCTGACTTTTTGAATAACTCTTTATCGTCTGGCTCAACAACAACTTGCATTAATCCAGATGCGTCTCGGAGATCTAAAAATATGACACCGCCATGATCCCTAACCTTTTCAACCCATCCAGAAATAAGAAAGGAAGAATCGATTTCTTTATTAGAAATATTTTTTATTTGAGTGCGTTTCATAATGTGAAAGATTGTTTAATCTTTTATAGCAGGTTTTGAGTTTTCTGTTTTTTTTGGTTCCTTAGATGTTTTTTTACTTTTAACATCTGATTGTACAAGATTTTTTTTATTGCCTGTCTTAAAGTCGGTTTCGTACCAACCTGATCCTTCTAAACGAAAGGATGGTGCTGAGATAATTTTTTTAGCCTTTGCGTTTGGCGAACAATCACAAAAAACAGTTTTTGTAGAATCTGTTACAGAAACAATTCTTTCAAATATTTTGTCGCATTTACTGCATTGGTACTCATAAATAGGCATTATTCCTCACTGTAAGCATCTTTTTTTAGTATTATTAATTTTTTAAGCCGAATATTAATTTATATTTTAAATGAAAGCTTCCTCATTTCACTATAAAACTCAAAAAGAAGCCCCAAAAGACGCTGAGCTCATAAGCCATAAACTTATGATCAGAACCAATATGATAAAACCATTGGCTTCTGGTATTTACTCGTGGATGCCCCTGGGATTAAAGATTCTAAATAAGGTCGAATCTATCATTAGAAGAAATATGAATGAGTACGGATGTCTAGAAGTTTTAATGCCGATGGTTCAACCAAAATCACTATGGGACGAAACAAAAAGGTCAGAGCAAATGGGTCCAGAACTTTTAGGTTTTTTGGATCGTAATGAAAGGGAATTTTACCTTGGACCTACTCATGAAGAAGTCATTACCGATATATGTCGTCAAGAACTGCAAAGTCATAAAGATCTACCTAAAACTTTTTATCAAATACAAACGAAATTCAGAGATGAAATTAGACCTAGATTTGGAGTAATGCGAGGTAGAGAATTCTTAATGAAAGATGCTTATTCATTTGATCTTGATGAAGAAGGCATGAGCAAAAGCTATCAAACTATGAAAGAGTGTTATCAAAAAATATTTGATGAGATTGGCTTTGATTACAAGATTGTAAAAGCTGATTCTGGAGCAATTGGTGGGAATATGTCTGAAGAATTTCATGTCTTAGCTGATTCCGGTGAAGATACTTTGGTATTTAACGATAAGGATTTTTCATCAAACATTGAATTATTAGATGATTCTTTAAAGACAGAAATTGAGAAAAAAATTGAAAATAATGATCTATCTGATATTGATAGTGAGCATGGCAAACTTTCAATTAAAAAAGGAATTGAGGTAGGACATATATTTGAACTAGGTAATAAATACAGTAAGGCTATGGGTCTTAGTGTCCAACATGATAATGGTCAAAAAACTTTAGAAATGGGCTGTTATGGAATTGGAGTTTCGAGAATTGTTGCAGCTGCTATTGAGCAAAATCATGATAGTGAAGGCATTGTTTTTCCAAAAAATATTTCTGCTTTTGATTGTTCCTTAATTTCAATCAATGAAAAGAAATCAGAGATAGTGAAAAAGAAAGCTAAGGAAATTTACTCTTACCTAACAAATAACAATGTAGATGTCTTTTATGATGATAGAGATGCATCTCCAGGTAATAAATTTTCTGATTCCAATTTAATGGGTAACCCCTATCAAATAGTCATTAGCGAGAAAAACATTGAAAAAGGCTTAATCGAAATAATAAACAGAAGAGATCAAGCAAAATCTGAAATAACAGAAAAAGACTTATTGGGTCTCTTTGATTGAGTCTGTAATCTGTTTTTCTATTTTCTTAGCTATATTTGGATTATCTTTTAACCACTGACTAGCATTAATCTTACCCTGGCCAATTTTTTCACCATCGTAAGCATACCAAGCACCTGCCTTCTCAACGATTTTTCTTTCAACTCCAATATCAAGAATTTCTCCTGCACGGTTGATTCCTTTGTTGTAGAGAATTTGAAATTCAGCTTGTCTGAATGGAGGCGAAACTTTATTTTTAACAACCTTAACTCTAGTTTCATTACCTGCAACTTCGTCACCGTCTTTAACAGTACCGATTCTTCTGATATCCAATCTTACTGAGGAATAAAACTTCAAAGCATTACCACCAGAGGTAGTCTCAGGACTGCCAAACATCACGCCTATTTTCATTCGAATTTGATTAATAAATATAACAAGAGTATTTGATTTTTTTATACTCCCGGTTATTTTTCTTAGTGCTTGTGACATGAGTCTAGCTTGAAGGCCAACATGATGATCGCCCATTTCGCCTTCAATTTCGGCTCGGGGTACTAATGCGGCTACAGAATCAATGACCAAAACATCTATCCCGCCAGATTTAACCATTATGTCGGCAACTTCAAGAGCTTGTTCACCTGTATCAGGCTGAGAAAGAAGTAAATCATCTATTTTTACTCCAATTTTTTCTGCATAGATTGGATCTAAAGCATGCTCTGCATCTATAAATGCCGCTGTTCCTCCTTGTTTCTGGCACTCGGCTATAACTTGCAAAGTCAAAGTTGTTTTTCCTGAAGATTCGGGACCAAAAATCTCAACTACTCTTCCTTTTGGCAAGCCCATTATGCCAAGTGCCAAATCCAATCCTAATGAACCTGAAGAAATACTTGGAATACTCTGAACCTCCCTTTCGCCCATCCTCATGATGGTTCCAGGACCAAATTGGGTCTCAATCTGAGAGATGGCTGTTTCTAGAGATTTTCCTTTTTCTGGTGACGATGTATCGTCTTTTTTTGTTTTTCTTGTAGGCATAATAAAACTGTATATTTATACAGTATTTAACAATATATTAAAAATTATTGCAAACATTTTAATAATTCTTTTAAAGCAAAAGCTACACTCTGTTTTCTGACTTCGTCACGATTTCCTTCAAAAAGTTTGGTGAAGCAAGTTATTTCAGTTTTAGTACCAATTCCAAAGCATACCGTACCAACCGGCTTATCATGTGTTCCTCCAGTAGGTCCTGCTATACCGCTTATTGATATTGAAAAATCCGAACCACTATTTTTTATAGCTCCTTCTGCCATTTCCTTCACAACTTTTTCACTTACAGCTCCCTCCTCTAAGAGAACATCTTTGTTGACACCAAGAGTTTTTAGCTTTGCGGTATTGGAGTAAGTGATAAACCCAAAACCATACCATTTTGAACTGCCTGGTATGCCTGTAAATTCCTTTCCAATCCAGCCTCCTGTACAAGATTCTGCTGTAGAAACATTTTTCTTAGTCTCTGTTAAGAGCTGACCTATCTTTATAGCTAAATCTTGTAGTTCGTCATTGGAAATCATCATTTTAAATTATAATTGAATAATGACTTTTATTGTTGGCCAAGGATGCATCAATTGTAAGCACACCGATTGTGTGGAAGTTTGTCCTGTAGATTGTTTTTATGAAGGAGAAAATACTTTAGTCATCAATCCAGACGAATGCATCGATTGCGGTTTGTGTGAGCCTGAGTGCCCCATTGAAGCCATTTATGCAGAGGACGAAGTTCCCGCAGATCAGATTGAGTTTATCGAAATAAATGAAAAATATTCGAAGATTTGGCCAAACATTACTGAGGCAAAAGATCCTTTGCCAGATCATGAGGAATGGAAGGAAAAAACAAATAAAATTGATGTATTAATTCTTGAATAAAGCTATTCAGAAACCTTTCTTTGAAGCATAGGAACAAATAATACAGAATCTAGAATGGTTTCATGAAATTCATCTTTCGATTTTTTTTCTAAAAGTAGTAGATGTTGTTTCTTTCCATCGCCAACGGGGCAAATAAGTTTGCCGTGCAACTCAAGTTGAGTTTTTAATTTTTTTGGAATTTGTGAAATTGCTGCTGTACAAATGATAGCATCAAATTTTTTTGGGGTTGGCCAGCCTAAAGTACCGTCGGACCAACGTAATTGGTAATTGTCTACACCAACTTTCTTCAAATTATTGTCTGCACGAAGTGATAGGGCTTCAATTCTTTCTAAAGAAAATACTTTTCTGCAAAATCTTGCAAGTATTGCTGTTTGGTAACCACAGCCTGTGCCGATCTCCAAAACTGCTCCTAAAGGTTTTTGGTCTAAGACATTTCCTTGAATCAAAAGTTCTGTCATTTTTGCTACAACAAAGGGTTGTGAAATGGTTTGTTGATGACCAATTGGCAAGGACATATCCTGGTAAGCTCTAGAAGTAAATGTTGCATCGACAAATTCATGTCGCGGAATTTGGTAGATGGCTTCTAGCACTCTTGGATCTTTAATGCCCTTTTGAGATAGTTCTTTCGTTAATTCTTTTCTGGCAAATTTAAAATTCAATTGATCTATAAATTTTTTGCCCAATCTGCAACTACCTGTTGTTGAGAGTTGGAATGCATGTCTATCTTAATTGGAGAAATTGAAATGAATCCATCTTCCAAATTCTTTCGATCGGAGACATCAAGATTCTTCTCACCTTCTTCCTCATTGAGGAAAGTTTTAGTAATTTTAATTTCAGGATCGGGAAATTCTTTATGATCAGGTACATTGATGTTTAAAATTTGAAAGTCTTCAATTTCCAGTTTATCCAGATTATCCAGGACTTTGGCAACAAACTTTGCAGCGAAAGAAAAATCATTGATTTCAAAAGATGCTACAGACACTGCAATTGAAGGATACTTCAAATTCCTACCATCTAAAGCAGCGCCAACTGTACCGGATAAAATAGCATCGGAACCTAAATTTGGACCTGGGTTTATTCCAGAAACGACTATTTCCGGTTCGAAGGGGCACAGCATGTTTCTAGCCACTTTTACACAATCAACGGGTGTACCGTTTAGACTGAATATATTATCTGCATATTTTTTGTGTCTTAAGGGAGTCAAAAAAGTTATCGCGCTGCTAAATCCACTACGATTTTGATCTGGGCCTATAAGAAACACTTCGTGTTTGTCATGCAATTCTTTAAAAAGAGCTTTGATACCAGGATGGTCAAATCCGTCATCATTGGTCAGTATTATTTTCATATAAACTAGTTTTTCGTAACGAGAGCAATCGCTTGAGTACTGATGCCCTCTCGAGCGCCCTCATAACCTAAACCGTCTGTCGTCGTTGCTTTGCAAGATATATCACTTGGATTCATTTTTAATTCTTTAGCTAAATTCTCTTCAATTTTTTTTTTGAATTTCTCAAGCCTAGGCTCTTCTCCAACATAGGTAAGGTCAATATTTACAATTTGATATCCTGCCTCTAAAAGTATTGTGGCAACTTTTTTCAATAGATGAATACTAGAGATATCCTTGTTTTCCTCATTGGAAGGTGCCAATTTGCCGATGTCACCCATCTTACAAGCACCTAAAAGGGCATCGATGATTGCATGACTGATGATATCGCCATCAGAATGAGCAACGACCTCATACTCAGAGTCGATTGAGATACCGCCTAAGATAAAATCTTTTGAGCCTTTAACGATTTTATGAGCATCAAATCCTTGCCCAATCCTCAGATTGCTCACTAAATTCTGCCAGCTAGTTTTAAATATTGTTCTACTGTTTCCAAATCCTCTTTTTTGGTCACCTTAATATTTGTTTTATTACACGGGTAAATGGATATGTCTTTTTTAAAATAATGCAGCATAGCGCTTACTTCATCTGTGAATACTTTTTCATCATCATTGGCTTTGGTTAAAGCTGACAATAGATCTTCCAAACAAAAAACCTGAGGTGTTGCTGACAACCAAACGTTATTTCGATCTAAAGATTTTTGTACTTTTTCATTTTTTACCAAGTTAACACTTTCTGTTGGTTGATAAGAAAGATAACACCCTTCTCCATCTTCTTTTATTTCGTCTTGAGCCTTACCCATTAGACCCAAAAGATCTTTGAGGTCCAAGCAAGGTCTTGCAGCATCATGCACCGCAACTAATATTGATTTATCTTCATCCTCTTTAATTTCTTGTAAACCATTTAAAACGGATAGCATCCTAGTAGAAGCACCAATGCAAGTCTTAACTTTGTTATGTTGCGAAATAGACAGAGCCTCCCAAGCTTCTGTATCTTCAGCTACAACTACATAAATAGTTTTACAATTTTCATCTTTCAAAAAAGGATCTATGGCAAATTCAATAATGGTTTTTTTTCCTACTAAATTGAATTGTTTAGCTAGTTTGAGTTGGGCTCTAGCACCAACTCCAGCAGCAGGAATTAAAGCAACGTATTCACTCATTCGGTACTAGTTCAATTAGAACTTCCCCTTTTTTAATCAAATTTAACTTACTTCGGGCATAACCCTCCAAAGCTTCAGGATCATTTGTAAAACTGTCTAGTTCCATTCTGGCAATTTTATTATCTTCCTTCAATTTAACAATTTTATTTTCTAAGATAATTTTTTCTTGTGTCATTTTGTCTAACCGACCAATGCTATTTTCCCCGTAGAAGATTCCTATAATATAAAATAAAATTAAAAAAATAAGTATCACTAATACGGAGGGAAAAGAATAATTTTTAATTTTGTTCATCAATTAATTAACTCCTGCCTACCGAGAAATTCTAAATCTTCCATAGCATCAATCATTAACAATCTATTATATTTTGAAGTTCTATCTGACCTTGATGGTGCGCCAGTTTTTATTTGCCCAGCTCCAGTGCCGACAGCTAAATCGGCAATAAAATTATCTTCTGTTTCACCAGAACGATGAGAAATTACGCACTTATAATTATGTTGATAAGCCAAACATATAGTTTCAAAAGTTTCAGAAATTGTTCCAATTTGGTTAATTTTTACCAAGACTGAGTTGGCAATATTTCTGTCAATGCCTTCTTGAAGAATATCTTTGTTTGTTACAAATAAATCATCGCCAACCAACTGAGTTTTTTTACCAAGTTCTTTAGTGAGACTCTCCCACCCAGCCCAATCGTTTTCATCGAGTCCATCTTCAACTGAAGTAATAGGATATTTACTGGCTAAATTGGAAAGATACTCAATCAATTCATCTGACGATAACTTTTCTTTATTTGAAAAAACATATTCCTTATTTTTTAATAATTCTGTTGCGGCGCAATCCAGCGCAAAAGTTACATCTTTATCTACTTCATACCCTGCTTCTTGAATGGAGCTGGATATTAAATCGAGCGCTTCTTCAGCTGAATCTATCCCAGGAGCAAATCCACCTTCATCTCCAACTGCCGTAGAAAAGCCTTTTTTATTCAATGTTTTTTTTAAAAAATTAAATACTTCCACGCCGCAAATAAGACCTTCTTTAAAGGAAGAGAACCCAACCGGCTGAATCATAAACTCCTGAAAGTCCAACTGATTATTGGCATGTGCTCCTCCGTTTAAAATGTTCATCATGGGAAGAGGCATCTTCATTTTTACTTCTGAAAAAAAATTTTCCCTAAAGTAATTATGAATATATTCGTATAAAGGTTTTTTTTCTGCACTTGCTGACAACTTACAGTAAGCCAATGATAGAGAAAGGATAATATTTGCACCAAAATTTTTTTTATTTTTCGTCCCATCCAATTCTATTAGTTTTGAATCGAATTCAGTTTGAGAGCCTATTTTCATACCGATAAGTTCTGGAAATAAATTCTCCTCTGCATTTTTAATAACCTGTGAAACTCCTTTACCATTAAAATTGTTACCGCCATCTCTTTTTTCTATGGCTTCTCTGGAACCGGTTGAAGCGCCAGATGGAACGAAACCAATTTCTTTAAAATTGTCATCTGCCTCTATCAAAGCCGCAATTGTTGGAGATCCTCTGGAATCAAGGATTTCAAACGCTTTAATTGCTTTGATTTTCATTTTCCTAAAAACCTTTCACTACCTGATCAATAGCATTTACTTTATTTAAAATGGTTTCAAATTGATCTAAGGGCGTTGCAGATGGACCATCACAAAGAGCTTCTTTAGGATTGGGATGGACTTCTATGAATAGGCCAGCTATACCTAAAGATACTCCGGCTTTGGCTAAGTCTTCAGCTTGATCTCCTCTACCGCCTGCAGCAGTTTTTCCTTGACCAGGAAGTTGAAGAGAGTGAGTAACATCAAAAATAATTGGGCAATTGAAAGTTTTTAATTTAGACATGCCCAACATGTCTACAACTAAATTGTCATAGCCAAAAGAAGTACCTCTTTCACAAAGCATGACTTGATCATTGCCAAAATTGCGGCATTTTTCAATGATATTTTTCATTTGATCAGGAGATAAAAATTGCCCTTTTTTTATGTTCAACGGCTTTCCAGACTGGCAAGCTTCTTTAATAAGATCTGTTTGTCTGCATAAAAAAGCAGGTATTTGGATAATATCAACAACCTCTGATATTTGTTCGATTTGGCTTATTTCATGAATGTCAGTAATAAGTTGATAGTCGCTTTTTTTTAATTCTCTAAAAATTTCTAAGCCTTTTTCAAGACCTGGTCCTCGATATGAATCTACAGATGAGCGATTGGCTTTATCAAAAGAAGCTTTAAAAATGAATGAATTACCTTGAGCTTCAGTAATTTTTTTTAATCTTTCGGCAACCTTGAAAGTAAGCTGATCGTCTTCTAAAACATTTAAGCCAGCAATGACGCAAAGTTTGTTGGAATTCGAAATCTCTGTTTTTGATATTTTTACTAAATCACTCATTTTTTACTTAGAGTTTAACTTAGCAGCTTTAATAAATCCTTTGAAAAGCGGATGCGCATTTATTGGATCAGATGTAAATTCAGGATGAAACTGACAGCCAATGAACCATTTGTGGTTCTTAATTTCAATTGCTTCGACCAAGGTATCATCTTCAGATTTTCCAACTACAGTCATGCCATTTTTATTAAATGCTGACTCATAATTGCCATTAAATTCATATCTATGTCTGTGGCGTTCAAAAATTTTGAGCTTTTTGTAAAGCTTTGCCATCTTGCTATTTTTCTTTAAATGGCATACCTGACTTCCTAAACGCATAGTACCGCCCTTATCAGAATCTTCCGATCGATACTGAATAAGTCCATCTTCATCAAGCCATTCGGTAATCAATCCTATTACTGGATGATGGGTGTTCTTCTTAAACTCTGTACTGTCAGCATCCAATTTCAACACATTTCTTGCAAATTCTATGACCGCAACTTGCATCCCTAAGCATATCCCAAAATAAGGGATGTTATTTTCTCTAGCAAACTTTGCTACATTAAGCATTCCTTTGACGCCTCTATTTCCAAATCCTCCTGGAATTAAAACACCATCAGCTTCTAAATTTTCTACTCCCTTGTTGAATCTTTCAGAATCTATGTGCTCAATTTTTACGTTTGTCTTATTGTGGATGCCCGCATGAATTAAAGCTTCATTTACTGATTTATATGAATCTACCAATTCGGTATATTTACCTACCATCGCAATTTTAGTCTCTCCTTTTTGCTCCGATTCAAGTTTAGTAACCCTTTTCCAATCATTAAGTTTTGGCTTAGAACACTTTAATTTTAGTTTTTCTACTATTTGCTGGTCTAAGCCTTGTTTATTCATCATTACAGGGATTGCGTATATTGAGGGCACATCAGGTAATGTAAAAACACAATCTTCATTTACGTTGGTAAACAAAGCAATTTTTCTACAATCTGCTTTTGAAAGATTTTGTTCAGATCGACAAATTAAAATATCTGCTTGGAGACCATGAGATAACAGACTTTTCACAGAATGTTGAGTTGGTTTTGTTTTAGTTTCTCCTGATGATGCCAAATAAGGAACGAAAGTTAAGTGTGTAAATAATGTCCTTTCAGATCCCAACTCAAGTTTCATTTGCCTTATTGCTTCTAAAAAAGGTTGTGACTCAATATCACCAACGGTTCCGCCTATTTCTATAATTGCAATGTCATTATCGCCTGCACCATAGGCAATTCTTTTTTTAATCTCATCGGTGATATGAGGAATTACTTGCACGGTTGAGCCTAAAAATTCTCCCTTCCTTTCTCTTTTAAGAACATCCTCATAAACTTGACCTGCAGTAAAATTATTTTTGTGCGACATTTTAGAGTTCAAATATCTTTCATAATGTCCAAGGTCGAGGTCGGTTTCAGAACCATCTTCTGTAACAAAAACCTCGCCATGTTGAAAAGGACTCATTGTGCCAGGATCAAGGTTAATGTATGGATCAAGCTTCATCACTGTAACTTTTAATCCTCTACTCTCTAAAAGAGAGCCAAGTGAAGCTGAAAGAATACCTTTACCGATAGAAGAGACGACTCCACCAGTTACAAATAAGAATTTAGGATTTTTTGAAGCCATCTTTTTCATACAAGATGGTTCATAAGTATATCAGAATAGTTTTGTGCTATTCAGAAAACTTAAAGAAAGTGATTAGATGGAAATAATTTTTCCTTCTACTTCTTCTTCCGATTGATCTAAAGGCCTAGAAAGAGAGGCCCAATCGATTTCTCCGTCTGTTGGCCAGTCTTGATAATCTAAAACACCTAACTCGTCATATAGAGGTTTCACTTTATCAGTGAGAAGACCAATTTTTGATAGGTTAGGAACTACCCTTGTGAATAATAGGTGCTGAAAGTTATTTGTTACGTCTGATTTACTTTGAAAAGCAATAGCATCCTCTGCGTCCCATCCAAAATGTTCATATACTTCGGAAGACATTAATCTTCCTCTCATTACGACGCATGCTTCATATGCAAACTGTGCTCTTTCTTCTCTTTCTTCGTCAGATAAGGTTTTAACAAATTCCTCTAAATAATTAACCCCAAAAGTCACATGTCTCGCTTCATCTCTAATGATTAAATAGAGCATGTCTTTGAAAACAGGATCAAAAGTTCCCTGTCTCGCTAAATTAAAGGCTGCAAGTGCAAGGCCTTCTATAATTATTTGCATTCCGATGAATTTAAGATCCCATCTTGGGTCTGTTAAGATTTTATCCAATAAAGATTTAAGACCCGTACCGACAGGATACATAATTCCAACTCTTGACTGAATATATTTATTGAAAGCTTCTACATGTCTTGCTTCATCAAAAGTTTGAGATGCAGCATAGAGTTTTGCATTAAAAGTTGGAGCACATGAAACGAGCTGAGAAGCAACTAATAGTGCACCTTGCTCTCCATGCAGGAACTGACTAAGGGACCAAGCTCCTCTGTGGCTCATAAATCTAAATTTTTCTTCAGTTGAGAGCTTTTGATAAGGTTCATAATCATCCCAAAATATGGGTGGCGGTGTATCGCCTCTTTCTGGCAAGGGTCTATCCCAGTCTATATCTTTTTCTGCATTCCAATTTAAATCTTTTCCTAACTCGTAAAGTCTTTTTATTCTATTATCCTGAACCGTATAGTCCCAATTGTAAGATCCTGTTAGAGGAGTGCTAAATATCTCAGCTACGTCAGTAACTTCTTCTTTAGATAAATTGTATTCATTCTCTACAGGAAATTCTCTAATTTTCCTTGGGGTTTCTTCTAAAACTTTAATTTTCATATTTTATATACCTTTTTTACACGATTTGTTATTCCTGTCATTAAAGAATATGAACTATTATCTGCATATTTAGCTACTGTGTCTACTTCATGGCCCTTGCCCCATAAAATAACTTCATCCTTATAACTAATTTTACTTATATTGGATAAATCAATTGCAATCATATCCATTGAGACCTTTCCTATTACTGGTGCTAATTTTCCTTTAATCAATACTTTCCCACAATTGCTTAAGTTTATTGGATATCCATCACCATAACCTACTGGTAAAATGCCTATTTTAGTGCGCTTTTTAGCCTGCCAAGTTCCTTCATAACCAACCTTTTCTCCTTTTTCAATTTCTTTTAAGGATATGAACTTTGATTTCAAAGTCATTACAGGTTCAAGCTTAATGTTTTTATCTTTAAAGTTTAATTTACTTCCAAATATGCTTATTCCAGGCCTGACAATGTCTTTCTGCGAAGCAGGATAATTAACCATACCGCCAGAATTGCACAAGCTTTTCTTTATAGAAATATTGTCTGATGAGCATTTTTTCTCTAATTCCTTAAATTTCTTTAGTTGTTTTGCATTGCCTTTAAAAGAATAAAAATGACTCATCAAGACAATTTGGTTAGTTTTTTTGGAAACTTCTTCAAAAATTATTGAAGAATCTTCAATTGAAAAACCAAGTCTATTCATTCCTGAGTCAAATTTTAGCCATACTGGATGGCTTTCTTTAAAGTTCTTAATTTGATTTAAAAAATTAATCTGTCTGCTCGAGTGAATAACAAACTCTATATTATTTTTGAGAAGAGCCTTCATATCGGTTAAATCGTAAGGCCCTTCCAAATCTAAAATAGGTTTTTTTGATTTTGAACGAAGATTTATGGCCTCTTCAGAAGTTGCAACACAAAATCCATCAACTTTACTTTGGATATGATTAGTTATTTTATCGATGCCATGTCCATATGCATTAGCTTTAACGACTGGAAAAAATTTAGCAGAGTTTACAGAGCTCTTGAGACTTTTAAGATTAAAATCCAAAGCCTTTAGATCGATCTCTACAATTGTTGGGCGATTCAATTCAATCTTCTTCTAAAAAATCTGGATTTCTTAAAGCTGGATCATCTGAGGCAAGATCTTGGAACTTTGTGTATTTATCCGAAAAATGTAATTTCACTGAACCTGTGGGCCCATTCCTGTGTTTAGCTACATCAATTATTGCAAGCCCTTTATTTTCAAGATCTTGTTCGTATTTTTCTGCACGAAAAACAAAAGTAACAATATCAGCATCTTGCTCAATCGCTCCAGAATCTTTTAGGTCTGCAAGAACAGGTCTTTTTCCTGTCCTGGTTTCAGGCGCTCTATTCAATTGCGATAAAGCAATTACTGGAACATCAATTTCTTTTGCGAGAGCTTTTAGAGATCTTGAAATTTCGCTCATTTCTGAAACACGATTATCATTTTTAGTATCAGCTTTCATCAACTGCATGTAATCGATAATAATCAGACCCAAATCGGGATTTTCCCTTTTAAGCTTTCTTGATCTAGAGAGAATTTCTGATGGAGACAATGAAGATGTATCGTCAATAAAAAATTTAGATCTACTTAGTAAAGAAAGAGAGTTCTCAATCTCATTGAAATCATTATCAGAAAGATTTTTTGCTTCGAATAGTTTTTTTAATTCTATTTTCCCAAGCAGGGATATCAGCCTATACATAATAGATCTTGCTGACATTTCTAAACTAAAAAGCACTGATGGTATGCCATCGTTTACCAATTGTCCTGCAATGCTAAGAGCAAAAGCAGTCTTTCCCATACTAGGTCGACCTGCAATGATGAATAAATCTCCTTGTTGCAAGCCCATTGTGAGCTTATCTAATTCTCTAAAGCCTGTGCTTATTCCTACCAAATCTCCATCAGATCTTATGGTCTCATCTATCTTATCGTAAACCGGCTTTATCAAATCTTTAGCTAGCATTGGACCAGTACTTCTTTGAATTGAGTCTCTGAGTTTTATTAATTTATCTTCAGCCTCACTTAAAGCGCTTTCGCTTTCAAAAGTGTCTGCTTCCTTTGCCAAAGAAGAAATATCAGCTGCAGTTGATATTAATTTCCTTAGCGAAGAAGACTGTTTAATAATGTTTGTGTAATTAACAAAGTTAGCTGTACCTGGTGTTTCAGATACCAAATTTTTAACATAATTCACTCTATCAAAATTAGAAAGAGATGAAAGATCGCTATCTTTTGAAAGAGATTCAATCAAAGTAACAGTATCTATCTCAGAACCAAGATCAATCAGTTTTTTAATTCCTCGATAAATTAACTTATGTTCGTTGGCAATAAAATCATTTTCATCAACTTCTACAGATAATGAATCCCAGAGCGTTGGTTCTAAAATAATGCTTCCAAGAACAGCTTTTTCAGCCTCAATAGATGATGGTAAGTCGTTTTCTTTTCTCATAGCAGGGGTGATATTCTCCCACTACTAAAGAATGAAGACAATTAGATTTTAAGATTCTTCAGGTTTAAGTTCGAGATTAATTTTAGCTACAACTTCAGGATGCAATTCGATATCAATAATATAATTTCCAAGTTCTTTAAGCGAACCCTCTGGGAGTCTGACTGCGCTTCTTTCAATTTGGAAATCATTTTCCTCTAAAAGCTCTGAAATTTCTTTTGTACCAACTGAGCCATACATTGTGCCTTCCTCAGAAATTGCTACATTCTGGGAGATGGAAAATTCATTTATTTTTTCAAAAATTTCTTTTGCACTTTCTAACCTTTTTTCTTCTTGAAGTTTGAATTCCTCTTGTTTAGCTTCATAAACCTTCATATTTTCTTCATTGGCAATAATAGCTTTGCCTGATGGCAAAAGATAATTTCTACCATAACCTGATTTAACTTGAACCAAGTCTCCAGGGTTTCCTAATCCAGTGATGCTTTCTTGTAAAATTAACTTCATGCTTTTAATGACTATCTGTAAAAGGTAATAATGCTAAAAGCCTTGCTCTTTTGATAGCTCTGGTAAGTTGACGTTGATACTTTGCACTTGTACCGGTCATACGTGCTGGAATAATCTTTCCTGTTTCTGTGATGAATTTTTTTAAGAGCTCAACATCTTTATAATCAATTTCATCAACGCCTGCTGCGGTGAATTGACAAGCTCTTTTGGGCTTTAGATAGTTATCCTGATTTTGATTTCTTCTTTTGTTATCTTTTTGTCTTCTCATAATTTTTTACTTTTTATTATCTGACTTAAAAACATTCTTAACTTTCGCAAAAACCCCTTTTGCTTTTTCTTTTGCCTCTTCAACTACTTCTTCTACTGCTTCTTCTACTTTTTCAGCAGCTTCTTTGACTTCTTCGATGGTGTCTTCAACTATTTCTTCTGCTTTTTCAGCAACTTCTTTGACTTCTTCTATGGCCTCTTCAACTACTTCTTCTACTGCTTCTTCTACTTTTTCAGCAGCTTCTTTGACTTCTTCGATGGCGTCTTCAACTACTTCTTCTACTTTTTCAACAACATCCTCAACGGCTTCCTCAGCAGCTTCAACAATCTCTTCAGCTTTCTCAACCACTTCTTCAACTACTTCTTCAACTGCTTCTTCTTCTTTTTCAGCAACTTCTTTGACTTCTTCTATGGCGTCTTCAACTACTTCTTCTGCTTTTGATAAAACTTCTTTTGCTTCATTTGTAACTTTTTTAACAAGTTTGTTATCTTGCGTATCTTTTTCGTAAGCGGAGTCTTTGGTTTGTTCTTTTAATGCTGACTTAACAGTTTCAGCTTGTTTTTTCTTTAAAACAGATGTTCTTAAAATGTTTTCATTAAATTTAAAAAGGTCGGTTATTGATGCTAGCTCAGAGGAATTACACTCTAAGTTGATTAAAAAGTACTCGCCTCGATAATAATCTTTTATTGGGTATGCCAATCTTCTTGAGCCAATTTCCTCAGATCTATGAATCTGACCTTTGATGGATTTGGTTGTCTCTAATATTTTATCGAATAGAGATTTACCCAACTCTTTTTCATCGGGGTTAAAAATATAAATTATTTCGTAATGATTCAATTTGCCTCCTTATGGGAATGAATCTTTAGTATCAAGATTCAAGAAAACATGCGAAGTCTAAGTTAAAAAAACTCAATTATCAATAGAATCTATTATTATTTTTTTTATGAGTTCAAAGAAATTTAAACCTTCTTTTTCTGCTGATTTAGGCACTAAACTGGTCTCAGTCATTCCTGGAACGGTATTCACCTCAATGAAGTAAAATTTATCTTCATATTCAATTAAATCTACTCTCCCCCATTTGTCACACCCTAAAAGGTTAAAAGCATTCTTTGAAAGCTTTTTAAGCTTAGCTAGTTTGTCTTCTGCAAAAACAGGAAAGCTATAAGATGTATCAGTTCTATTGTATTTTGCCTCAAAATTATAAAACTCTTCTTGAGCTTCAATTTCTATTGGATCACAGATTAAATCTCCTAAAACTGAAATAGTAAGTTCTCTTCCAGGAATAAATTCTTCAATGATTGGAGTGCCTTCATACTTTTTTGCATGTTTAATGGCCTTTGAAAAATTTTCTGAATTATTTTTTATTATAGATACTCCAAGACTTGAACCTTCCTTGCTAGGTTTTATAACCAACTTTGAAGCTTTTTTTAAAAAGTCAGGAAGATCAGACCAGTCAAAAATGTCCGACTCATATTGAGGAGTATTTATTTTGTTTGCACGCCAAATTTGTTTGGTCAGAACTTTATCATATGAATTTTTCAAACCTAAAATGTCACTTCCTGAAAACTTAATATTCAGTGACGATAAAAACTCTTGAACTTCTCCGTCTTCTCCACCTTTTCCATGAATCATTACAAGAGCAAAATCAATACCGTCATACATTTTTCTGTCATGCATTTCTTTTTTATTTTTGATATCAATGAGTCTTGAATTTATGTTTTTCTCAATCAAGGTTTGATGAATTGACTGAGCTCCTTTCAAAGAAATTTCTCTTTCATTTGAAAAGCCTCCACAGACAATACCAATACTTAAATTTTCTATCTTCATTAATTTTTAAATTTTTTTGCTAGCAACGAAGTATTTCCAGCCCCTTGCGTTAGAAAAATGAAATTATCCTCAGCAATTTCTTTCATTGCATCATATGCCTCCTCTATGCCTCTTACCAATTTTGCCGATGGATTTAACTTATGTATCTCCCTAATAAGGTCATCACTTTCATAGTTTGGAATCGGTTTTTCACTTGCTGGATAGATCTCCAAAAGAATCAAGTTTTCGCAAGAAGACAAAAGCCTTACAAAATCGTCAAACAAAGCTTTTGTACGTGAATACCTGTGTGGCTGAAAAACTACCAATAGTTTTCTATTGGGCCAAACTTCTTTGACTGTATTAATTGAAACGCTTAACTCTTCTGGATGATGTCCATAATCATCGATAAGAATTATGTCTTTTTCAAAGACTTTTTCTGATATTAGTTGAAACCTTCTTTCAATAACAATGAACTTTTCTAAAGCCTGTTTTATTCCTTCGTAAGATATTCCTTCATCGAGAGCAACAGTGATAGCTGCTCCTGCGTTTAAAATATTATGCTTACCCAGCATATTTGTCTTAAAGCTCATTTTAATGCTTTTTTCTTTATCAAATAAAACAAAATTAGAACCATCTTTGTCTTGCATGAAATTTAATATTTGAAAATCATTGTTTTCAGAGAAACCAAATAAAGATACGTTACGAGGAAGGTTTTCAATGACTTCTACTACTTCAGGAGAATCGCCATTGGCAAATATTCGACCCTGAAAGGGAGTTTTCAGACAGAAGTCCTTAAAGGATTGTTTTAATTTTTCAAGACTGTCGTCATAAGCCTCCAAATGATCGTTATCTATATTCGCAATTACTGCTTTAAAGGGTCTTAATAATAAAAATGAGCCATCGCTTTCATCAGCTTCGGTAAAAATATGTTTGCCTTTGCCAAGCTTTGCATTTGATGCAAAAGATTCTACTTTCCCGCCAATGATGTATGTAGGATCAAGTTTATTACTACTAAAAATATGAGCAAGAATACAAGTTATTGTGGTTTTGCCATGACTGCCAGCTATTGCAACACTTTCTTTAAGCATCATTAAATTTGCCAGCATTTCAGCTCTTTTGATAACTGGAATTTTTAATTTTTCAGCTTCAGATACCTCCATATTTTCATGTGAAATAGCCGATGAAATAACAACCAAATCCTTTTCTGCTACATTTGAGGCATCATGGGCATAAAAAATCTCAGCTCCAAGAGACTCGAGTCTCCGCGTTATTGGAGTATCAACTAAATCAGAACCAGAAATTTCATAATCTAAATTGATTAGTATTTCAGCAATACCACTCATTCCGGCACCACCTATTCCAATTAAATGTATTTTTTTTATGTCATTCATTTGAAAGAATTTTTTTGACAATCATATTTTTTTTGTCAGTTAATGAAATCCTGGATATGTTTTTTTTCATCTTTTCAAGAATCTCAGGATTTTTAACTATTCCAAATAATATTTTTTTTAAGTTTTCTTCCAAAAGATCCTCTTCACAAATAAATGCAGAGTTTTTCTCTGCCAGGAATTTAGCATTTTCATGTTGATGATTATCAATTGAATTTTTCAAAGGAATGAAAATTGCAATATTTTGAGTTTCACAAATTTCAGATACGGATAAAGCTCCTGCTCTTGAAATTATTAGATCCGCATTCGAATAAAAGCTTTCCATACTTTCCACAAATTCAAAGAGCTTTAAATCAAAATTTTTTTTACAAGAATCGTAGTACGATTTTGTTTCTTCTAGGTTTCCTTTGCCACATTGGTGCGACAAGATAAATTTAAAATCAGGAAAATCTTGTGATAATTGGCTGAAAACTTTGGGTGCAGTTTTGTTAATCAATCTAGCGCCAAGACTTCCACCCATGATCTTGATATCTAACTCATCAGAGCAGGGGTTCTTTTTCTCAACTTTTTGTGCATCAAGATTTATTAAATTACCAGAGAATATTGCTTTTTTTTCTTTAAAAAAATCTTGAGTTTTTGGAAAACCGCAAAAAATCTTATCTATTTTTTTATATCTAGCTAAAAGTCTATTTGAAGAACCAGGTATAGAATTTTGTTCTTGAATATATATTGGTCCAGAAAAGTGTGCCAAACCTACCAAAGAGACATACCCTCCAAAACAAACTAGGATATTTCTTTTGGAAAAAATATTCCCGATTTGAAATTCTAGAAAAAATCTCAAGAATGAGAAAATCAAAAAAATAAGACTTAAGATTTTAAAAAATAAAGATTTTCCTCTGAAGCCGGTTAAAGGATACCGAAAAAATTTTATACCTAAATCTTTGCATATTTGTTCTTCCGGTCCTCTAGACGAGCCAATCCAACTTATTTCAACAGCCTCTTTTAAAAGCATTTCGCATAATTTTTTTGCAGGAAATACATGTCCCCCTGTCCCCCCTGCACAGATAATTATTTTTTTATTTTTATCTGACATGTTTTTTTAGACAGAAACTTTATTTGAAAAGTTTGCTTCAATCTTTATTTTCTGAACTAAGGCAATCAAAACAAAAATGAGCATCAAGTTAGAACCTCCAAAACTTATTAAAGGTAACGTAATACCTTTTGTAGGTAACAATCCTGTTGAAACTCCAATATTTATAAAAACATGCAGAGCTATTAAAACTCCCGTTCCATATGATACTAAACAACCAAAAGTATAATCATTTTGACGAGCGTATCTTCCTATCATAAAACATCTAAAGACTAAATATGAGAAAGCTAAAATTAAAACTAAACTAAAAACAATACCTAATTCTTCTGTGATAATCGCAAAAATGAAGTCGGTTTGAGCATCCGATAAAAATCCCTCCTTCATTTGACTATTTCCGATGCCTACTCCAAACCATTGACCATTACTTATTGCGCTTAAAGAAGCTCTTAACTGCTCTGCAAATTCGTTATTCCAAGGATCTAAGTATCCCATAATTCTTTTGATCCTATAGCTCGCTGTAAATATCAAGCCAATAAATGTAAATAATCCAACTATAAAAATTGATATAAGATGCTTCAAAGGGGCTCCAGCAATAAAAAGTATAGAAAAAGATACAATAAATATTACTGCCGATGAACCTAAATCTGGTTCGAGTAAAATAAGCAATATAGAAAGCGAAATCAAAAAAACTGGTTTAAAAAAGCCTAACCATTCTTCTCTAAATTCGTCGTATTTTCTAATGCAATATGAGGATATATAAATTATAAGAGAAAACTTCATTAATTCAGAAGGTTGGAAAGAAAATCCTAAAACTCTAATCCATCTAAATGCGCCATTAACTTCTTTTCCTATGAAGGGGACAAAAACCAATATCAATAAAAGCAAAGAGAACGATAAGAAATAAATTGAGTTTTTTTGCCAAAAGCTTATTGGCATTCTGAAAGCAAATAATGCAAAAACAAACGCAATGAAAATTTTTTGAATATGACTCAAAGTCATATTGAGCGACCCCGATGTGAGAGGGAGAGATACGGAAGTGACCATGACAATACCAAAAAATAATAAGAACGTTGAAATAAACAACATAGGTATATCAATATCAGCAAAGCCAAGAGAGCGATCATGCTTACCAAGAAAAATCCTTTGCAATGTTGATTGGTTTTTAAATTTTGGCATTCAAAACTAAATCCTTAAATTTTTTTCCTCTTTCCTCAAAGCTTTCAAACATATCTAAGCTAGAACATGCTGGCGAAAGAATCAAAACGGTATCACTTTCAATAATTTTTAATGCAGAATTAACAGCCTCTTCAAGGTTTAAAACTTCTTGAGATTTTGACGAATCAAGAAGCTTTTTTAAAATTTTTGTACTCTCGCCGAAATAATAAATTTTCTTTGCACGTTTATTTAGATAATCAGTGAAACTTTTAAAATCCTGTTCTTTTGATCTTCCTCCGCAAAAGACTATCAATGACTTGGATTCATCTACACTTTTAAGGCCTTCTAATGATGAAGCTACATTAGTTGCTTTTGAATCATCTATGAAGATTATGTTTCCATCTAACTGATGAAAAAGTTCCATTCTGTGAGGAAGCTGAGCAAAACAATTCAAAATATCTTTTTCTAAAAAATTAAGATTTAAGCAGGAACAAATTTCTTTGATTGCATTGAAGTTTTGATCTTTTACAGATCCTTTATTGCTGAAAAAATAATCAGCTTGAGGAATAAATTCTTTGAGATTTTCATTAACAATTGAAATTTCACTGCTTTCACTTATCTTCTTTTTTATTTTTGCATAATTATTAAAACTTCTATGTCGATCAATATGATCAGGTGTAATATTTAACAATACTGATAATTTGAATTTGGGTAATGGTGCTATATCCAAATGAAAGCTTGAAATCTCTAAAACAAAAAAGTCTTTTTTTTCCTCTACAAATTCCAAAACTGGTCTTCCGATGTTCCCAATGGCAAGAGTATCTAAATTTTGGTAATTAAATAATTTTTCTAACCATGAACAAACTGTTGATTTTCCATTGGTTCCAGAAATTAATATTTTTTTTGATGTATTTTCTTCTAAAAAAATATTTATATCACTTTTAATTTCAATGTTTTTTTCTTTTGCTGTTTTGATTATGTTGTGATTTAAGTCAAATCCTGGACTACATGCTATAAATTTTAAATTGTTAAAATCGATTTCTTCTTCGGCAATAAAATTAAAATTTAAATTTTTTTTTAAATTGAAATCATCCTTTCCTACCCTCGTATCGTAAGAAATGAATGGTTGTTTTTTTTTAGAAAAATATTCTCTAAATGACTCTCCTGTAATTCCTTTGCCAAGGATTAGAACAGGTTTGGTTGAATTCATTTTTATCGGAGTCTAAAGGTTGCCAAAGCAAAAAGAACGAGAATTAAGGTAACGATCCAAAATCTAACAATTATTTTTGGTTCAGCTAGCCCTGAAAGTTCATAATGATGATGTAAGGGAGCCATTTTAAATATTCTTTTGCCAGTTAATTTGAAAGAAGCAACTTGGAGAATTACAGACATGGTTTCAATTACAAAAACTCCCCCCATCAACATCAATATAAACTCTTGTCTTATACTTACTGCGATAATTCCTAATGCCGCACCTAAAGACAGAGATCCAACATCGCCCATGAATATTTGTGCTGGATAAGTATTAAACCAAAGAAACCCAATCCCAGCTCCAACTAGCGCTCCACAAAAAATTACTATTTCAGTTGAATAAAAAAGATAAGGAACATTAAGATAATCCGAGAGAATTGCATTACCCGAAATGTATGCAATTATTCCCATTCCTGCAGCCACCATTACAGAAGGCATTATTGCTAGTCCATCTAGCCCATCAGTTAAATTAACAGCATTTGCAGTTGCAACAAGAACCAAGGCGCTGAATAAAATGAACCAAATCCCAAGTTGCAGAGCAAAGTCTTTGAAAAAAGGAAGAAACAAAGTAGTTTCTTCTGCGCTGGTAGCAAAATAGTAAATCAATGAACTTGCAGATAAAGCTACTAAAATTTCCCATAAAAGCCTAATTCTGCCACTTAGACCTTTGCTATTTGAATAACGCAGTTTTAAATAGTCATCAATTAATCCAATAACACCAAATAAAAAGGTTACTGCCATTGAAACTAAAAGATATTTATTATTTAAATCTCCCCAACAAAGGCATGAAAATACAATAGAAAATAAAATTAATAACCCCCCCATCGTGGGAGTTCCTTTTTTTTCTAAATGACTTTGTGGGCCTTCGTCTCTAATGATCTGGCCATACTTTTGTTTTGCTATGAATCTTATAAAAGTCTTACCAAAAAAAAGAATAAAAACCAATGAGGTTAAAGTTGCAAGGATTGCTCTAAAAGTGAAATAGTTGAAGATCCTTAAAGGACCAAAGCTTTCCGCTAAATATTCAAGTATTGGTAAAAACATTTTAAGTAAGATTCTTGATGATGTTTTCCATTTTAACCGAACGCGAACCTTTGAAGAAAATTAAAATATCTTCTTCAAGATATTCCTCCAAATAAGAATCAATTTCTTCTCTTTTAAAAAAAGATATATTTGATTCTTTCAAATTCACTTTAAAATCTATTGCTAAAACAATATCAAATATTAAAGATGCCTCTTTGAGAATATATTTATGTAAGTCTTCGGATTTTTCTCCAAGTTCTCCCATTTGCCCCATAACGCATATTTTTTTTTGATATTTTGAATCTTTTTCAATAAAAGAAATTTTTGAAAGATCTAGATTTTTTATTTTTTTAAAAGCATATAAAAAAGAATCTGGATTTGCATTGTACGAATCATCAATTATCAGAGCTTTTGACTTTGATTTTCTTATTTCAAACCTACCAGGAATATCAATTTTTTTATCTAAGAAGCTGTCTATTTCTTTAGGAAGATACTCAACCTCTAGCAGATCATTAATTTTCATAATGGCAGTTTTCATTAATTTTTTTGGATCATTGTCGCTTGTGAAAATTCTTTTTTTTCCAGATGATTTATCTCTAACTAGATTTAAATATTTTTTTGGAATGTCCCCTAAACAATATCCTTCATCCTTCGTAAAAACAAAAATATCACTTTTTTCATTTGCCACGCCATCGATATTTTTTAGGCCTTCTAAATGAGCATTTCCAATATTCGTAATTATGCTTAGATTCATTTTCAAAATATTTGCCAATTTTGAAATTTCTCCAGGATTATTTGTTCCAATTTCAAAAAAACCCACTTTATGATGCGGGCTCAATTCCAAAAGAGAAAAACAAAGACCATAAAAATTATTAAAATTTCCATAACTTTTATAGACATCATTTTGCTTAAATTTATCCTTGAAGTATTTACATAGAGTTTCTTTTGTTGTGGTTTTGCCATTACTCCCTGTAATTCCTACTACCAGACCCTCAAATAGTTCTCTTTGTTTTTTTGCGATATTTTCTAAAAAAGTGTTCGTATCCTTAACAAGAATATGATTTTTATTATCAATCTTTTTTTCAGAAACAACACATGAAGCCCCAAGATCATATGCTTCAGAAATAAATTTATGAGCATCATGATTTTGTCCTTTAAGAGGTATAAACACATCCCCTCCTTTGATATCTTTTGAATTAAAAACTATTTTTTTGAAGTCAATATTTTGACAATAAATTCTTCCTCCTCCAAAGGCCGCAAGATTTTCTATATTTTTTTTAAATAACATCCTTCAATTCATTTAAAATTTTTAAATCGTTAAATTCTATTTCCTTACCTTTTAAAATTTGAAAGTTCTCATGGCCCTTTCCAGCTATAAGCAAAACTGATTCTTGTTCCAATTTCTTAAGTTTCTTTAAGCCCTCAGAGATAGCTTCTTTTCTGTCAAAAATGATGTCAAATTTTTTTAAATGCATATCTTTGATAATTTGAGCCACTATTTTTTTTGGATCTTCATTTCTTGGATTATCGTTTGTAATAATTTGAAAATCCGATTTCTCTTGGGCGATTTTTCCCATATCCCCTCTTTTAGATGAATCTCTTTCCCCACCACATCCAAATAAAGTTATGATTTTTCCTTTATAGCTACTTCTCAAATAATCCAAAACAGATTTCAATGCATCTGGGGTGTGTGCATAGTCTACATAGCAAATTTTGTCCTGAAACAAAGAAATTTTTTGTAACCTGCCAGGGAGGTTTTTCAAATTTTTAAGCATTTCTGCCTCAAAATCTATTTCATTGAATATCTTTGCGTAGAGACCCAAAGCACATAAAAAATTTGAAATCATAAATTTACTTTTAAAGGGAAGATAATTTGTTAAATCTCCCCAAGGAGTTTTTATTAAGTTATTTTCTAAGAATAAATTTGCAGTTTTGTCATTCACTGAAACAGTCAAAGTTGATTTGTTTTCAGAATGAATTTCCCTTCCTAAATCATTATCAATGCATACAATGTTGTTTTCATCGGATGTTGAGAAAAAGCTTTTTTTAGCATTTCTATAACTACTAAAATTTTTGTGATAATCAAGATGGTCTTTTGAAAAGCTTGTGAGGGACTTAGCGAAAAAATCTAAACCAGAAATTCTGCTTTGATCTATGCCGTGTGAGGAAACTTCCATAAGGAAGTATTTTCTCTTTAAATCGATAGATTTTTTTAAAAAATGATGAAGTAAAAAATTATCTGGTGTAGTTAAGGGAGTGAATTGTGTATTTTTAAGATTTGAAACTTCTGGTGTATTCGTTAAAAGAGTTGCATTGGAATTCTTGAAAGATAAAAGTTGGTGAAGAAAAAATGCGGTTGAAGATTTTCCATTTGTGCCGGTAATTCCAACGATCTTGATACTTTTTTTTGATCTTGCAAAAAGAGTCTCTAAATATTTATCTTTATGATTGACTAAGTTCGAATCAAATAAGTTTTTATCTTTTAAATGCTCATGGAGGTTTACCTGACTAATGACAATTTTGGCGCCTTTATCAATAGCATTTTTGGAATATTTAAGTGCTTCCTTTGGATTTTTTGAAAAAGATATGAAAGCATAGTCTCGCTCTACAAAATTTGAATTATCGGTAAATCCAGTGATTTTTATACTTTCTAATTTCGAAAGATTTTCTGTTAAGGAAAGCATTATTAAAGTTTTTGAATGGTTTCAATGATCTCCGAAAATATTGGAGCAGCAACATCGCCTCCTCCATCACCATTAATCTTTGGATTTTTTACAAATAGTCCGACCAAGTACTCTTTATCTTCTATTTTCGTCATTCCTATGAATAAGGCATTATGCAGATCGTCATTATACTTCTGATTCTTAAAGATTCTTGCCGTTCCTGTTTTGCCAAAAACATCATGATCACTAACTTTTGCCCGAAAACCAGTGCCGTTTTTAATTGCTTTGAACAATATGGTTTTTATTTGGTTAGCACTCTCTTTGCTAAGGATTCTTTCTTCTTCAAATTTAGAGGAGTTTTTTATTAATCTAAATGGTCGGTAAACTCCTTCCGAAAAAATAGTACTGTATGCTGAAGTTAACTGAATCAAAGTTGTTTGAAGACCATATCCATAACAAAGGGAAACTTTTTCTCTTAGCGATAAATCTTTATATTCTGGGAGATAACCCTCTCTAGTTGAGATAAAAATTTCATTCATATACTTCCCCAAACCAAGAGAGTAATAAGTACGAAGAATATTATTAGGATCAAAGTCAGCGCATAGCTTTACCATGCCAACATTACTTGATTTGGCAATTATTTCTCCTGTAGATAATATCCCATAGTTTCTGGCATCTTCTGTTTTATAACCTTCAAATTCTATCCATCCTGGCGAAGTATTCACTGCTGAATCAATTAACTCTGGATTGTTTTTTAATAGAGCTAATAAAGCTAAAGGTTTTATAGTAGAGCCTGGCTCAAAAAGCTCTATGGCTGAATTATTTTTCAATAATTCCATATTTTTAAGTTTTTTTCTGTTATTTGGATCAAATGATGGGAAATTTGTCATTGCTAGAATTTCATTTGAATCCAAGTCGATCATTATGCCTGATGCAGATTCTGCATTATGAAATTCAACAGCTTTTTTTAGCTTATCAAATAAGATAAATTGAATTTTAGAGTCAACAGTTAAGTTAACTGCAGAGCCATTTATCGGCTCTTTAATTATTGTATTTTGAATAACTCCTGATTTTCTAGAAAGAATTTTTTCTTGATAACCGTCTTCTGCTTTTAAAGTTTCATCAAGAGCAAATTCGATTCCATTTACACCTTCGTTTTTATAATTAGTAAGCCCTATTAATTGAGAAAATATTTCTCCTTGAGGATAATTTCTTTTAAATGTTCTATGATTTACCACTATCCCAGGAATATTTAAAGACTGAATGTGTTCTTTTTTTTGTTTTGCTACTTTTTGATTAAGAACCAAATATTTGGTTTTCTTTCTGGCCAATCGTTTTTTTAACCTATCAATATCCAAATCTAAATTAGTAGATAAAAGATTTATATGATATGGATCGAATGAAAAATCCTTTAACGAAATGCCAATCTCATAAGATGGAATATCTTCAGCTAAGACAAAGTTATTTCTATCAAAAATTACTCCTCTTTTCGAAACAATTGGAGATTGCCTGATCGAGGCTTTTTGAGAAAAATCTTTTCCTAAACTAAAGTCATTTTTTTGAAAAAAGATTAACTTAGTTGGTAAGGCTAATAAAATTAAGAATATTACAATCCAGAGAATAAGTTCTCTGTTTTTATTATTCTCACTTGCATTCAAACTAATCTATCTGTTTTCTTACAAATGAAGGTATGTCCAGATAATCACTTTTTTTGGTTGATTCACTTTTTGCAATTTCATTTTCAACTTTTCCTAAAGTCGGCACTTCTTGAAATCTTCCATATGGATCATTTGCAACCTTGAATCCTGAAGCTCTGTCATTTTGTTGAGAGCTATCTGATAAGCCCGTGGCAATGATTGTGACTTTAATATCTCCTTCCATATCTTTATCTTCCACTGCACCATGGATTATTTGAGCGCCATCACTTGCAAATTCTGATACTTGTCGAAGAACGTCCTCTATCTCGCCAACTTTGATGCCTTTTCCGGTTATATTTACCAGAACTCCTTTCGCATTTTGTAAGTTTATATCCTCCAAAAGCGGGCTTCCTACTGCCTGAGCTGCTGCATCTTTTGCTCTGCTTGGGCCACTAGCAACCCCGGTTCCCATCATAGCAACACCTTGCTCAGCCATTACAGTTCTTACATCATTGAAGTCCACATTTATATAACCAGTTTGTGTGATGATGTCAGCAATACCTCTCACTGCTCCTAACAAAACATCATTTGCATGGCCAAAAGCTTCTAACATAGTGCAGTCGCCTCCATAAACTTCGCTTAATTTTTGATTAGGAATGGTTATTAAGGAATCAACTTCTGATCTTAATTCTTTTATTCCCGACTCTGCCAAATCATCTTTAAACTCTAAAGACATTGGTTTTGTAACAATAGCAACTGCTAAAGCGCCAACATCTTTTGCAGCTCTAGCGACTATAGGAGCTGCACCCGTACCGGTTCCTCCTCCCATTCCCGCTGCTATGAAAACCATATCGGCGCCATCAAACATGGTCGTTAACCTTTCATAATCATCTAAAGCAGTATCTCTGCCTACATCTGGCTTTCCCCCAGCTCCTTGCCCATGATTATTTAATTCTCCTAAGATTATTTTTTCAGCTGCTTTATTTTTAGTTAGTGCTTGAGAATCGGTATTTGCTGAAATTGTTTCCACGCCTTCAACTCCATTAGCTACCATATGGTCTATGGCATTACCTCCACAACCGCCGACGCCAACTACTTTTATTATGGTTTGATTTCTCTTCCCATTGTCTACTAGCTTATATTTCATAACTCCTCCTAAAATAAAGTTAAAAAGTATTCTGTATCCATCTAAAGGCTTTATTTATTAGCCCTTTTTCATTTAACATTGCAAAATCCATGTAATCTTCTTCCTGCTCTCTTTGAGCAAACAAAATTAATCCAACTGCTGTGGAATATATTGGATTGGATAAAATATCGCTTAATCCAATCAATCCCTGAGGTTTTCCGACTCTTACAGGAGCTTGAAATATTGCCTCGGCTAATTGAGATATGCCCTCTACTCTTGAGGCTCCACCGGTCAAAACAATTCCTGCGGGTATTGCCTGAGCTAGATTTATATTTCCCATTCTTTGCTTAATAATTTGAAAAATTTCTTGGTATCTTTCTTCGATAACGGTGGAAAGACCATGTCTTGAGAAAGATTGGTTTTCTCTACCATTTATTGATTCAGTAGTTATCATTTCATTGGAGTCTGCTAGTTCACTCCAAGCACAACCATGTTTCTTTTTAATATCCTCTGCATTTTGAATCGAAGTTTGAATTGCCCTTGCAATATCATTGGTAACATGTGTTCCAGCAATTGGAACGTTTACTGTGTGACTAATTGCTCCATCTGAAAAAATTGCGACATCAGAAGTTCCGCCGCCAATATCAATAAGACATACACCTAATTTCTTTTGATCATCCGTAAGAACTGAATGGCTAGATGCAAGTTGTTCTAAGACATATTTTTGAACATCAATTCCGCATATTTTCATGCAAGATCCAATATTTGTTGCAGAATTTTTAAGACAAGAAACCAAATGTACATGAGCTTCAAGTCTTACTCCTGCCATGCCTAATGGAGCTTTAACTCCAGGTTGATTATCAATGATGAACTCTCTTGGCAAAGCATGCAGAAGCTCATAGCCCTCAGGAATTCTTTGAGCTTGAGCAGTAGACATAACCTTTTCAACTTCACTCATTTTTACTTTTCTATCTTTTATAGGAACGGCTCCTGAGGAATTAAGGCCATTTACACTCCCGCCTGAAATTCCTACGAAAGCTTTTGTAACCTGGCGACCTGACATGAGCTCTGCTTTTGAAACTGCCTCTTTGACAGCTACTACTGTAGATTCAATATCTATTATGACGCCATCTCGAAGACCTATTGAATTTTGAATACCCAGGCCCAATACGTTTATGCCTTCCAGGGTATTCTCTGCAATTATGCAAACGACTTTGGAAGTTCCTATATCTATTCCGACTCTTAAATTATTTTTATTATTGTTCGCCATCAATAATATCCAATTGCTAATTTATTTTTATGTCTCAAATCTATTGTTTTAAATTTTTTTAAAAATTTTTTTGAATCTTTGCTTTTGAAAAATAATTTCAAGGTTCTTAGTTGATCAGAAAGTTGAAAATCTTGAAATTTAATAAATTCGTTATTGGACGTTTGAATTTTTATTTGCCCGAACTTCTTATATTCTAGCTTCTTTATGTGAAGATCCTTCAGTAACAAGACCTCTTGGATTTCATAATAATTATCCATCAAGCCTAAATGTTTTTTGCCCTCAATTGATAAATTAACCAAAGCTAGAGAATCATTATCATTTAATAAGATTAATCCACCGTTTTGGGATATGACTTCAGCTCCATTTAAATGAAAATGAGGTATTTTCTTAACCGCTTTCCCTTTTGAATTTAAATCGATGATGGAAGAAGCTAGCGCATAACTACTTAAAGATACAAAAGAAAACAGGAAAAATAATTTTATATCGAGCCTGATATTCAATTTACAACCTCAATATTTAATATCTCTTCAGGTCTAATCATAGAGAGGCTTTGTGAAGAATTCTCATAAACCTCTTTCAAAGATTTTTTCTGTTGTATTCTGCTACCCAAAGAGAGATTTTCATCTAATTCGTAATTAAATGCTTTTGTAAGCTTGTATATATCTGCGTTTGTTTTTTTTATATTAAAATCCAATTGTAAATAAACTAATAAAACAAAAGTCAAGATAAGCAAAAGTGAAAGGAATGATATGAATTTAAGAGACATATTCTATTTCCCCGATTCTTAAAATTGCGCTTCTAGATCGAGGATTATTTTGTCTCTCTTCCTTCGATGGCCTTATTTTATTTAAGTTTTTCAAGTTAATACCTTCAAAAAAAAATTTGTAATCTTTCTTGAAAAAGTTTTTGACTATTCTATCTTCGGCTGAATGGAAGCTAATGACAGCTAAAACACCTCTATCTTTCAAAACTTTTATTGCCGAAATTAAACCTTCCTTTAATTCCTCAAATTCATTGTTAATTAAAATTCTTATACCTCTAAAAATGTTTGTGGCTGGATGTTTTTTTTGAAACCCTTTTGGTTTGAAAAGCTCTGCCAGATTTTTAGTAGAAGTAATATCTTTATCTTTCCTTGCATGAATGATTTTTTTTGCAAACTGTCTAGATTTTCTCTCTTCTCCCAGAAAATAAAAAACGTCAGCAATCTCTTTTTCTGATGAGGTATTTATCCATTCTTCTGCGGATATTCCTGAAGTATTATCAAATCTCATATCTAATATCCCTTCGCGCATGAAACTAAAACCTCTTTCTGGTTTATCTAATTGAAGGGATGAAACTCCTAAGTCAAAAAGAACTCCATTCATAGTTTTTTCTGAAAATAATTTTGAGACATTTGAAAATGTTGATGTTTGGAATTTAAATCTTTCATCCTTGATTAGATTTGCATAATCTTTTACTTCATTGTCTTTATCTATAGAGTAAAGAAATCCATCCGAATTTAGATTTTCTAAAATTTTTTTTGAGTGTCCTCCTAAGCCAAAGGTACAGTCGAGATATGAACCACTTTTATCATAAATAAGATTATTTAATGTTTCTTTCAACAAAACTGGTTCGTGAGAATAATTCAAAATGGAATCTCCTGAACTTCGCTGGGAAGTTCAATTTCTAATTTTTCGCCTTTAATATTTTTTCCTTCTTCTTTAAGTTTCCAGTTTTTTTCACTCCATAGTTCTAGTTTTTGGCCCATACCAATGAGAACAACTTTAGTTTTTTCTTTAATTTGACTGTAATTTCTAAGGGACTGAGGAATAAGTAAGGTCATTCTTTCTGAAACTTCAAAATCAATTGCATGAGCATTTCCAAGGAAATTCCACTGTAAAGATCTAATTTTTGGATTTAGACCGGAAAGATTTTCAAAGGCATCAGAAATTTTCTTCCACAATGCTCCTGGATAGATTAGTAAAGATGGATATTGAGGATCTCGAGTAATAATAATCGATCCTGAAGCCATTTCCTTCAACAAATCTTTGTATCTTGCAGGTATAACAATTCTTCCCTTCGTATCTAAGGAAAGGCTGCTAAACCCATAAAGTCCAGCCATAAAGTAGTCCCAAAAAGTTACACTAAAGTATACTTTTGCACACTTTTACACACTTTTAGGAGATTGTAAATATATAAAAACTTACAAAAAACAGATTTTTTTTGAAATAAAGGCTGATGATATGGATTGAGCTGACTCATAAGCCGGGTTCTGTTTGAAGTAATCATTCATCTTGAATTCATGTCGCCATAAATCTCTAGCGGCCTACCCAGATTCAATGCGGAAAACATTATAAAATCTCTATTTGGCCTTGCTCCAAGTGGGGTTTACCTAGCTATTTTTTGTTACCAAAAAATACGGTGAGCTCTTACCTCACCTTTTCAACCTTACCCTTAGGCGGTTTCTTTTCTGTTGCACTTTCCATAGCAAGCTTTTAAAACTTACTTCCAGGAGTTACCTGGCACTTTTTCCTGTGGAGCCCGGACTTTCCTCTGCAATGCAGCGATTACTCGGTCAGCTCGCGGTGATTATACTTATTCTTTATATTTGTTGTAAATTTCTTTTGCACTTTGATTAGAAATTTTTGAAAAAACTTTTGAAAATTGTTTTAAAGATAGATCATTCGATAATGAAGAATGTAAAAAATCCAATTTTTTATCAAATTCATCATTTTTTTTATCAGATCCTTCTAAAACAATAACAATTTCTCCTTTGGAAAGATTTGAATCTACTTCTGCTAAATGATTCATCTCTTCTAGCCTACCTCTTAGTGTTGTTTCATGCATTTTAGTCATTTCACGAGCAATACTAATTCTTCTATTTTCGCCAAGAATATTTCTCATGGCTTTCAAGGTTTTTTTTATTCTATGAGGTGATTCGAAGAAAATAATTGTCTTTGTTTCATAATTATATTTTGAAAGTAGTGATTTCAACTCGCTAGATTTTTTTGGGAGAAAACCTTCAAAAATAAACTTATTATTTTTGAATCCAGAAGTAATTAATCCAGAGATTACTGAAGACGGACCCGGAATACTTACAACATTTATTTTTTCGCTAATGACTTGTGAAACTAATTCATGACCTGGATCAGAGACTAAAGGTGTTCCAGCATCTGAAATCAAAGAAATGGATTTTCCGTCTTTTAGGTGTTTTATTATAGAAGAAATTTTTTTCTGAGATGAAAAGTCATTGTATGAAACCAACTTGCTGCAAATTTTATGTGCTAAAAAAAGTTTTTTTGAATTTCTTGTATCTTCTGCAAAGACAATGCTTGACTCATTAAGTATTCTAATTGCTCTTAAAGTTATATCTTCTAAATTACCAATTGGTGTAGCAACTAAATATAATGTTCCGATCATGTTAAAAAAAATAACTCATCATGTTATCTTGGTTTTCATCCTAACTTGCTGCTCTTTAACTGGCAATAAATACTCACAAAAAGAAGATGATGTTGAAGTATTTAAAAGTAAAGATTTGATACTAAGTTCATCTCGATTAAGTTCAAATATAGATATTATTTTTTTTGAAGAAGAAAATGATATTCAAGAATCTTTTTTGGAAGGAATTAAAAATGGTTATTTTGTTTTAAGAGAAAGACAGAAAAGAAACGCCGCGATTAATTTCATAGATCTTTCAAAAGATAAATCTTTTGATTGCTCAAAATTACAAACCAGAACAAAAAAATTAATTTACCTTAATAGTAACTTACTAAATATTTTAAATAGTTGTAATTTAAAAAATAATAATAATATTTTGGTGGTTATAGGAATAGAGAAAAAAATTAATTTAAAATTAAATTATATAAATCCATTCCATGACTACGTAGATTATCTTTACAGCTCTGATCCTGAGATTCTTCTTGAAGAATCAGTAGTTTTGACTGATGGAGAATTAAAGGCAGAAAATTATTTTTTAATTGAAGAAAAATCAAACATTGAAAAGAAGATTTCAGAGCTTTTTGAAATTAATAAGAGTTCTAATAGAAAAAAAGATTTAGAAAGAATAACTCAAAGTAGAATCTATCAAACTCCAAGATTCAGAAAAGATATAAAAAAAATTATTATTGACACTAGAGAAATTTCAGCAGAGAGAATTATACCTGCAATTAATTTTAACTTAATTTTTGAGCCTGAGGTTTATACCCTTCCTGGTCAACTTGATCTGTGGAGATTTTCAAAAAAGGAATTTAATACAATTTTGAAAGGTTTAGAACATCCTATCTTATTAAGTAACAACTATTTATTCGAAGATGAGTTTTCAAAAAAACAAATTCAAGAAAAGCTTTTTTATGCTTTAGGGTTTGATTCTCTATTGTTTTTCGGGAGAGGTATAAACGGAAGGTTTAATGGACTTCTGGGGGAATATTCAAAAAAAGAAAATAAAATATTTATTAGGCCAGAAAAAATTGGGTTCAAATAAAATTAAAGCAATTCAATTTCTAAAGAAGTAAAACTTTCTTTGACGCTAGGCAGGTCCTGCATCCTTTCAATATAATTAAAAAGGGGTTTTGATGCTTTATTATTAGGAATTTTAATTTGATGATGATCAAGCCTTAAAAGAATTGGAATAATTACAGCATCTAATACTGAAAACTCATCGTTTCTGAAAAATTTTTTATTATCAAACATTGATAAAGAGTTTGAAATATTTTTTTGGAGGTCGTTTCTAGCTTTTGTAATTTGGGGTTTTGAAGAATTAGTATTTTCAAGAACATCTAAATTTTCAGCCCAGTCCTTTTCAATTCTTTGAAGGATTAATCTGAATTGAGCTCTTGAAACAGGGTAAACAGGCAAAAGAGGTGGGTGAGGAAATCTTTCGTCGAGGTATTCAACTATTAAACCAGAGTGATATAGGGAGAGTTCTCTGTCTACTAAAAGAGGTAAATGTCCATCAGGATTTATCTCTAAAATTTCCTTAGGAAGATCGTCTTTGCTAAGCACTTCTAAATTACAAGATATTCCTTTTTCAGCGATTACTATCCTAACTTTTTGTGATCTATGCCCAATATCATCATGGAACAAAACCATAGCAGACCTATTACTTAGAAGACTCATAAAACTATTTTAAATCCTTTTTAAATTCTCTATATGTCATATAAGCAAAAGCTGTAAAAATTATCAAAAAAAGTAACACATAAGTACCAATCCTTTTACGTTGCTCTGCGGAGGGATCTGCCACATATGTCATGAAGTTAGTTAAATCATATATAACTTGATCATATTGACTTTCAGAGAGAGTATTTTGCATATCCTCTAAAACATGAGGCATATTTACATTTTGATACACTCTATTGTTTACTCCATAAGGTCTTGAAGAATCAGGATAGTAGTTTCTTAGGTATGTATATATCCAGTCGGGTCTCCTCAATCTGGCTTCTAGAGTGAGATCGGGAGGATAAGCTCCGAGCCAATCGATTGCATCTTCTTTAGTCAAACTTATCTCCATAAGATCCCCTATTTTTGAACCATCATAAATTAAATTGTTCTCATACATTTCTAAGGGAATAAGTAAATCTTCAGCAACTCTTTTATATCTTGAATATTTTAGAGAATGACAACCATAGCAGTAATTCATATAAGTAGATAATCCTCTTTGTAATGAAGCTTTATCTGATACATCTGCCTTAAAATTATCACATTCCATTGAACCACAACGATATTCTCCGGCAGAAAAAATGAGGAAAGAAGAAGATATGACTATTAGATAAAAGAGGCTTTTCAAGCTGGATCTCCGACACGTTCTGGAACGGGTTTGCATTTCTCGAATTTTGTATAAATAGGCATTAATAAAAAATATGCAAAATAGATAAAGGTAAATACTTTTGCAAGCATGTTTTTAGTTTCAGTAGGAGGAACAGAGCCAAGGTAAGCTAAAACAAAAAAACTTATTACAAATCCAGCTAAAAAAGCTTTGCTGTAGATACCTTTATACTTTATCGACTTAACTGGACTTCTATCTAACCAAGGTAGCGCAGCAAAAATCGCAATTCCTGCAGCCATCACAACGAAGCCTAAAAACTTAGCAGTTAATCCAAATAATGGGAAATCTATTGCTCTTAGCATGGCATAAAATGGAGTGTAATACCATGAGGGTACAATATGGGCTGGCGTAGAAAGTGGATTAGCAGGTTCATAGTTAACGTACTCGATGATATATCCGCCTCCTTCTGGGAAGAAGAATATTACAGAACAAAATATTATTAAAAATACTCCTAATGCATAGAAATCATGAGTGATGTCATAAGGAAAGAAAGGTTTAGCGTCTAAAGGAACGCCATCCTGGTCTGTATGTTTCTTTACATCAATGCCATCTGGATTATTTGAGCCAATTTCGTGGAGCGCTAATATATGAAAGAAAACTACTGCAATAATTAAGATTGGTAATAAAACTACATGGAAAGCAAAAAGTCTCGACAAAGTAATTCCTGATACTATGTAATCACCTCTGATCCAAATAGCAAGATCTTCTCCAAAGTAGGGAATAGAACCTACAAGAGATATAATTACTTGTGCTGCCCAGAATGACATCTGCCCCCAAGGAAGAACATAACCTGTAAATCCTTCTGCACATAAGAGAACATATACGAACCATCCACCTACCCAAATTAATTCTCTAGGTTTCTGGTAAGACCCATACATCATGCCTCTAAACATATGTAGATAAATCAAGGCAAAAAATGCTGATGCTCCTCCAGCATGCATATATCTAATAAGCCATCCATAATCTACATCTCTCATGATGTATTCAATAGAGGAAAATGCTCCTTCTGCTGTGTTGGTGTAATTCATCATCAACCACAAACCGGTTAAAATCTGCATCACTAGAACGATTAATAAAAGAAAACCAAATAAATACCAAATGTTTATGTTGGAAGGAGAATAATATTTTGAAAGATGCCTTTCAAAGAGATCTACAACAGGGAATCTGCTATCTACCCATTCAAGACTTTTTTTTCCAATAGTATTTTCGCTCATTAACTTACTCCGTCTGAACCGATAACCAATAAGTTATCTTTTTCAAAAAAATGTGGAGGCACAACTAAATTCGTGGGGGCAGGAACATTTGCATAAACCCTTCCGACCAAGTCAAATTTTGAACCATGACAAGGACAAAAAAATCCTCCCTGCCAATTTGAATCAAAATCTTCTGGTTTTGCATCTGGATAATACTTTGGAGCACACCCCAAATGAGTACAAACTCCTGTTAAAACAGCTATTCCCTCTTTTCTTGACCTGATATCGTTTTTTGCATAATCCGGTTGAGAAGGATCTTCCATATTCGGATCAGCTAGTCTTTCTAGGTTTTTTGTTATGAAGTTTGTATTTTCTTTCGGAATATTAACAACAAAAACTGGTCTTCCTCTCCACTCAACCGTCATCATTTCTCCTGGAAGTAACTTTGAAAGATCAACTTTGACTGGTGCACCCGCAGCTTCTGCTTTAGCACTTGGCTTAAATGCGCTTACAAAAGGTATAGCTGTAAAAAAAGCTCCTATAATACCTAGGTAAGAAGTTGTATAGGTAAGGAATTTCCTTCTGCCAGGATTAGGAGGGCTTTTGGGTTGCATATTTTATCTTTTGCTGAATTGAGGAGCTTTTCTAGCTTTTCTTAATCCAACCTTTTTTCTTTCTACTTTTCTCGAATCTCTAGTTAAGTAGCCTGCGGACTTTAATGCTCCTCGAAACTCACTGTTCTTTTTTTCAAGCGCCCTAGAAATACCATGCCTAATCGCGCCAGCTTGTCCAAAGGAACCTCCGCCAGAAACCTTGATTTTGAAGTCATATTTAAGATCGCAATCTAAGAGTTTCAATGGCTGTTTGACGAGTATTTTAGCTACTTCTCTTCCAAAGTAATCTTCTAAAGGTAGATCATTTATTAATATATTTCCTGAACCCTCATAAAGGTATACTCGTGCAGTTGCTCTTTTTCGTCTTCCAGTTGCGTATGTTGCTTCTGACATATTCTAAATTTAAAGTGATAATTCTTTGGGTTGCTGTCCAATATGGGGGTGAGCTGTACCAGAATAAACTTTTAGTTTTTTAATTATCTGATTAGCAAGTTTATTTTTAGGTAACATTCCTTTGACAGCCTTTTCAATTATTTTTTCAGGAGAATCTTTTTGCATCTTTTCAAAAGATTTTGTTTTGAGTCCTCCAGGATAGCCGGTGTGATGATAATAGTTTTTTTGAGAAGATTTATTTCCAGTTACCTTGACTTTCTCCGCGTTAACAACGACAACAAAATCACCTAAATCAGCATTCGGGGAATACTGGGCTTTGTTTTTTCCTGAGAGAATAGAAGCTATTTTAACAGCCAATCTACCTAAAACTTTGTCCTCAGCATCAACTATATGCCAATTTTTTTCGACATTAACGCTTTTGTAACTCTTAGTTTCCATATATAAGTCTTGAAAGGCGAGAATGATAACTCAGAGAGGTTATAATTGCTATTGCCAATGTTCAAAAAAAAATATTTTGTAATATCTTTATGGGTAATTTTAGGTTCTATTTCAGGGCTATTTTTTTCTACTTTTTATGGAAAAACAGACCTTTATATCCCTGTCTATCATAATATATCAAATGTGCTTGAAAGGACCTCCCCTTCGGTTGTAAATATATGGACGATAAAAAAATGGAAGGGATGGCAGGAACAATCAAATGAATTTGGCTTTAAATTTAATATGCGAGTGGTTAAAACAGGTTTTTTCCCTAATGGATCGGGGGTAGTAATAGAAAAAGACCTTATCGTAACTAATTATCATGTAATAAAAGATGCTTTTAGTCAGAATCAACAATTAATAGTTGAAAATCACACTGGAAAAACTGTATTAGCTCAAATCTTAGGATTTGATTCAGATGCTGATATTGCTGTTCTTGGAATTATTGAGCCGATTAACTTGAAGCCTTTTAATATAAGAAAAAATATTGATCAAATTCAAGTGGGTGAACCTGTAATTGCAATAGGTAACCCTCAAGGCTTGGGCCAATCATTCAGTAAGGGCATCGTAAGCGCAATAAATAGAAAGTTTAAAGACAAAAAAGGAAATTTTATCCAAACTGATGCGTCAATTAATCCAGGAAACTCTGGAGGTGCTTTAATAGACGATAAAGGAAGATTGTTAGGAGTAGTAAATGTAATCAGATCAACTTCTGGAGGAAATCAAGGATTAAACTTTGCAATTCCTGTCGATACGGTGATTGAAGTCTTTAACTCAATTTTGGATAGGTAGTATCTATTTACGCCTTAATTTCAAAGCATTTGCATGCCCATACAAACCTTCCAGCTCTGCTAAAAATATTGAATTATCAAGTAGTTCTTTATACTTGGCTTTATTCCTAATAGATTTAATTTCTGTTACAGAGGTTCTCACTAAAAAGTCTTCAATGCTGACAGGCGAACTAAATCTGGCAGCAGAATTTGTTGGAATAACATGGCTTGGTCCTGCTGCATAATCTCCCAAGACAGCCGTATTGTTTTCTCCAATAAAAATAGCCCCGGCAATGAATCTATTTAATAAAGACTCTTTGAAGCTTTTACAAATAATTTGTAAGTGCTCTGGTCCTACAAGGTTATTAATATCAATTGCTTCTTCTAAATTTTTAACCTGAATGAACATCGAATTTTTTTCTAAAGCTTTTTTTATTGTTTTCCTTCTTGGAGCAACAGTTATTTGTTGGTCAAGCTCTTTAAATAAATCTTCCAATCCTTCTTTTCCAATTTGGATAAAAATACATTTGGAATCCTCCCCATGCTCAGCTTGGGCAATTAGATCAGCAGCTAATTTTTCAAATCCATTTTTCTTATCAGAAATAATTAATACCTCAGAAGGGCCTGCGAATGAATCTATACCTACATCTCCAAATACCTGTCTTTTTGCTTCAGCAACATAGTTATTTCCGGGACCAAAGATTTTATCTGATTTTGGTATTGTCTCTGTCCCGTATGCCATTGCGGCTACTGCATGTGCTCCGCCGAAGTTATAAGCATTAGTTATTCCAGCTAAATGAGCAGTCCCTAGCATTAATGTTTTTGCATTCTCAGAAGAACTTGGAAAGAAAAGGTTTATCTCTTTGCAACCTGCTACTCCTGCAACTAATGCGGTCATTAGAATAGAAGATGGATAAACAGCTTTTCCACCAGGAGCATAAAGCCCAATTCTTTCTATTGGTTTATGTATTTGACCTAAAAGATTAAATATTCCATCCTTTGCCTTTAAATCTCTTACCTTTACAGCTTTATGAAAATTTATGATTCTTTTCTTAATGAAGTTTAAGTTTTTTTTCGTTGCGGTGTCTAATTTTTCATAATTTTTTTTTAAATCAGACTTATTAAAAGAAGCTTCGGAAACTTTTTTAAATTCTGTCTTATCAATTTTGTTAGAAATGTTTATTAGTGCTTTATCACCATTTTTTTTTACATTTAGTATAATTTTTTGAACAACTTCCCTGATATGAGAAGGTTTGTTTGTAGTTTTACTTTTCAATAAGTATTTTTTGGCTACATTAAAAGATACTTTTTTAGTTTTTATAGTTTTCATTTAGAGCATCTTTAATAGAAAAAATTAACTTTTCTATTTTTAAGTTGTTTGTTTTGAAAGAGGATTTGTTAATGATTAATCTGGTTGAAATATCTTGAATTACCTCTAATTCACATAATCCGTTATCTTTAAGTGTGTTTCCAGTTTGCACAAGATCGACTATGTAATCTGAAAGCCCAAGTATTGGAGCTATTTCTATTGCGCCTTTTAACTTTATTATTTCTACATTCTGCATTTTAGAAGCAAAAAAAGCTTTTGCAGAAACTGGATATTTAGTAGCTACTATGGGTTTATTTGAATTAGTTGCTTTCTCATATGCAGCTAAAGAAAGACGACATTTTCCAAAACCCATATCTAAAGATTCATAAAAATTTTCTTCATCTTCAATCTCATTAAGAACATCTTTCCCAACAAAGCCAATGTCTGCAATACCTTTGTTGACAAACTTAGGGATGTCCCAAGATCTAAGGATTGCTACTTTGATATCTTTAACAGAGGTATCAATAACCAGCTTTCTTGACGAGTCTTCAAAAGATATGCCAACCTGTTCTAAAAGATTTTTAATTTCTTTTAGTAATCTTCCTTTTGGTAAAACAATTAACATTATCCTGTCACCCTTTCTATATTTGCTCCAAGGGAGTTCAATTTCTCTTCAATTCTTTCGTAACCCCTATCAATATGATAAATGCGATCAATTTTAGTTTCTCCTTTAGCAACCAATCCAGCTAAAACCAGACTTGCTGAGGCTCTAAGGTCTGTTGCCATAACTGGCGCTGAGTGCAGGGAATTTTTTTTTCCGTTTATTATTGCAGTATTTCCGGCCAAAGAAATATCTCCTCCCATTCTAATTAGCTCTTGAACATGCATAAATCTATTTTCAAAAATTGTTTCTACAACGGATGATTGCCCCTCAGCAATAGTATTCAATGAAATGAATTGTGCCTGCATATCTGTTGGAAAAAGAGGATATGGTGCGGTTGATATATCCACTGGTTTGAGATTTTTATCCATTTTTAGGTTAATGTTATTTTCACTAATATCTATTTTTGCACCTGCTTCGGTCAACTTTTTAAGAACACTATCCAAGGTTTCAGGCATAGAATTTTTTATTGATACTTCACCTCCAGTCATAGCAACCGCAGTTAAATAGGTAGCAGTTTCTATTCTATCTGGCATAACTTCATAAGAAGTTTCTTTCAATTCTTTCACGCCAGATATCATTAATTCTTTTGTTCCTTTTCCTTGAATTTTTGCTCCCATGCTGATTAAACAATCAATAAGATCTACAACTTCAGGTTCTCTTGCAGCATTTTTAATTACTGTCTCACCCTTTGCTAGGACAGCCGCCATAATGGCATTTTCTGTTCCTGTTACACTAATTGTATCAAAAAGAATTTCTGACCCTTTGAGGCCGTTCTCTGCTTTCGCTTTTATGTAACCTCCCTCGGTAATCACCTCTGCTCCTAATTTTTTCATACAATCTAAATGAAGATTTACAGGTCTACTTCCAATTGCACATCCACCAGGTAAGGCGACCTCAGCTTGTCCAAATTTTGCCAAAAGAGGTCCAAGTACTAGAACAGATGCTCTCATTGTTTTTACAAGCTCATATCTTGCTATTTGGTTTTTAAGATTTGAAGTATCTATCTCAAGATTCATATCCTCATCAAGTGTTATATTTGCTCCCATTGATCCTAAAACTTCAATCATAGTAGTCACGTCTTTTAAGTGAGGAATGTTACTTAAGGTTAATTTACCTTCTAATAAAAGAGAAGAAGCTAAAATTGGAAGAGCTGAATTTTTTGCACCAGAGGCTTTTAAGCTTCCGTTAAGAGAATGGCCTCCCTCAATTATAAGTTTATCCATTAATTTTCTATGTTTAAGGAATCTTCTTTAATACTCCAAGAATCTATTGCGAGATCCAAATTATCATTATTTTCTTTAACAAGAGATGCAAACTGTTTTCGATAAATTGAAACTATGTCTATACCATCCAAAACTATACCAACTACTCTCCAATTTAGAGAATCGCCGGTTTTAATCTTCAACATTTTATATATTAATTTAAAACTTCTTCCTGAAAATTCAGTATCTAAATAGACAACAGCTTTGGTCATTTGTTCATTTAAATACTTATGTGAGTTTATAGAAATATTTGAAGCATCAATATTACCCAAAGCTCCTGAATAAGAATCTAAAAGCGTACTTTTAAATTTTTCGTTAAACTTTTTTCTTTGAGCCTCTGAGGCTAATTCAAAGTATTTTCTACTCATAACTCTTTTTGAGATCTCTTCTGGCGGAATCAGTCTTGAAAACCTAACCTCAAACTCATTTAGAAACTTCTCCTTATCTGAATCAAACATTTCTTGGTTATTATTAAGAAAATTAAAAATTTCATAATGTTGGGAATTCACAAACTCCTCTACCTCAGTATCTAAGAATGAGTAAGAAGAAAAAATAATGATAAAAAATAAGAAAAAGTGCTTTTTCATTTATAATCGCATTTATAAAGCCTAGTCTACTACAGGATAATTAATCACAGATGAAAAAACCAAAAAAAATTAATTTTTTTGAAATCGGCAAAAAAGTCATTTCAAATGAAATTCATGCTCTTCAAACAGTTTCTTCGGGAATTTCTAAAAATGAGTTTAATGAAGTTTGTAACTTTTTATCAAAAACAAAAGGTAATTTAATCTTTTTGGGAATTGGAAAGTCAGGAAAGGTATCTGAAAAGATATCAGCCACACTATCTAGTTTGGGAAAACCATCTTTTTACATAAATGCTGCTGAGGCTAGTCATGGAGATCTTGGAGCAATAACCAAAAAAGACTCTTTAATTATTTTCTCTTACTCAGGTGAGACGGAAGAGTTAGTAGATCTTCTTCCCAACTTAAAACAAAAAAAAGTGAATATTTGCTCTGTTACTGGGAACAAAAACTCAACAATAGCGTTATCGTCTATAGCGCACATATCATTGAAATTAGAAAAAGAGGCGGATATGCTGAATCTTGCCCCAACGTCCAGCACGACTGCCATGATAATGATTGGAGATGCCATTTCTATAGCTATAACAAATCATGAAGGTTTAAAAAGATCTGACTTTGGTGCAAATCATCCGGGCGGCAGTCTTGGTAAAAGTTTTATTAAGGTAAAAGAGATTATGATCAAAGAAAAAGATTTGCCTTTTATAGATGGAAATATTTTCATAATTGATGCAATGGAAAAAATATCAAAAAAAGGTTTTGGATTGGGCTTAATAAAAATTAAAGGTCTAGTGAAGGGTATTTTTACAGACGGAGATTTAAGAAGAATGATAAATAACCGCATAGATCTTACTTCAACTCCCATAAAACAAGTCATGACTAAAAATTTTAAATTTGTTAATGATGTTGATCTTGTTCTTGATGTTTCTAGGATAATGGAAGATCGAAAGATCTATTCATTGATCGTAAAGGACTCTAACAAAAAAATAACAGGTTTAATCAGGATGCATGAAATTCTTACTGCAAAAATAATTTGATGCCAAAAAGCATTTTTGTATATTTAGTTGCTTTATTTTTTCTCATTGGTTCTGTCCTGTTTTTGTCTTCATTTTTCTTAAGCTCGTCATCTTCTGAATTTATAAAACAAAATAATGAAATAGTTTTTGAAGCAAAAAATATTTCCATTAATTTAGGTTTTAAAGAAAGTGATTTCGTTTTAAAAGTAGAATCTTCAATGGTTAATTCTTTAAAAGAAGAAAAAAACCTTTACGTTTATCAGCCAAAAATAGATATTTCCGGAAAAAACACCTCTTTAAAAATAATTTCAAATAAAGGAACAATTGCTTACGATAAAAATTTGGTTCAACTTGAAAATAAAACGGAAATTTCTGGCAAGGTAAATGAAAAAATTATTTCAGGAAAAGCTGGCAAAATTGATATTGATCTTAATGAAAGAAACTTATCCTCTAATGAATTAATCCTTTTTATAGATGAATATGAAATCTCTGTAAAAGAAATTATTTTGAATGAAGATGAGATAGTTTTTAAAGGTAATCCTATATATTTAAAAGATAGTGAAGGTTTAGTAACAGAAACTTCTTCGGTAAAGTTAAAATCAAATGGAGAAATAATTTTTCCATCAAGACTAAATATTAATAATTATTAATTTGTATGCGTATTGAAGGGAAAAAACTTAACAAAGTTTCCAATAAAATAAATATACTTGAGGATATAGATATCTCTATAACCTCAGATAATATATATGGTTTGCTAGGTCCAAATGGAGCTGGTAAAACAACTTTGTTCTCTATCCTAGCTGGTTTGAGCAAACCTTCTGAGGGAGAGGTGCTTTATGACTCAAAAATAGTAAATAACCTAAGTTTTGAACAAAGATCAGATTTAGGAGTAATTTATCTTCCTCAAGAGCCCTCTGTATTCAGAGAACTTACCGTTGAAGAAAATATCAAGGCTGCGCTGGAAGCAAAAAAATACGATAAAAAAGACATTGAAAATAAATTGACTCAAATTTCTGAAGAATTTGACCTGTTGAGTATTAAAGCTCAAAAGTGTAATTCTCTATCTGGAGGTCAAAGAAGAAGAGTTGAAATTGCTAGAGCAATTGCCTTAACCCCAAAACTTATAATGCTTGATGAGCCTTTTGCAGGAATTGATCCTCTCATAATAAATGAGATCAAAACTTTGATTAAAGATCTTAAAGATAAAGGTATAGGGGTTCTAATAAGTGATCACAACGTAAATGCTACCCTGGACATTTGTGATGTAATTTATGTGATAAATGCAGGCAAAGTTATAGCGCAAGGGATTCCGGAAGAAATTGTGCAAAATGAAGTAGTTAAAAAAGTCTATTTAGGGGATATGACTTAGGCTAAATTTTTTACTTTCCATATGTAAGTTTAATCCTCAGATATCTCAAAACTCCAAAAATAATTGGCCAAATTAAGCTAGAGATAATTGTTAAGATCAATAACTCAAAAATTATAGACAAGGTAAATTTATTAGAAATTAAAATGAAATAAATTTGATAAATGAGAACAATAATTGCCACAATCAAAGATTGTTGCAATCTAAACAAAGCTCTAAATCTATGGAAGTATCTTTGTGAAAAATATGATGTCAAAAGAAATATAACAACATGAATTCCTAAGAGATATCCTAAAAAGATATCTAAAATAAAACCAGAAAGCATGGTCCAAAAAAAACCTATATTTCTTGGGGTTGCTACGTTCCAATAAATTAAAGCCATCAAGGTTAAGGGTAAAGTTAACCTAGATAAGATGAAGTCATTCAATAAAACTTCAATTATTGAAGCAATAATTAATGTAAGTCCTACTAAAAAATAGAAATTTAAAGCTGAAGGTTTTTTATCATCAAGACTATTCATGGCTTAGTAAACAAAATGGTAGAGCCGAAACTAAAGTCAAAAGTATTTTTAACAGTAATTAGCAAAAAGTTTGATTGATCATTTTCTTTTATCTCAGTCACCCTTCCGAGTAAAAAGCCTTCTGGGAACCTGCCTCCTAGTCCGGACGAAATTATTTCATCTCCTTTTTTGATGTCTCCATTTTTTTTAAATTCTTCAATTCGAAATGTTTTAGGCTCACCTGTTCCAACTATAATTATATTTTCCAAGGTTCTAGAGTTCTTTGCTGGAACTTTTATTGATGTGTCGTGAAGGGGAATTATTTTTATCGAATTATTTAGAAGTTCATCTATAATCCCAACTAACCCAAAAGCATTAAAAGCAACCATATCTTTTGTAATATTGTTTGTTCTAATTTCTACTGAAATAAGTTCTTTTGGAAATTTCTTAAAATCGGTGATCTTGCCTAAAAAAAACTTTTTTTCCTGAAAACTTTCACTTAAGTCAAAAAGCTCCTCAAGCTCATTTAAAGAATTTTTTGTGTTTTGAAGAGCAAGATTTTGATTTTCTAAATCTCTTATCTGGTTTCTTAACATGATAATTTCTTCAGAGAGCTTTTTTTGAGATGAAAAATAAGAATCAAAGGAATTAAAACTGTCTTTAGCAAAGTATTCAATTTTAGTAAAAGGAGAAAAAATGTATGATGAAATAATTCTAATTTTACTGCTTAATTCAAATGAATAATCTCCGTACATTATAAGAAAACTAAATAAGATAGCTGGATAGAAACGACTGGCGCGCATTGACCCAGTGGTAAATATAGCTGATTGAGCGATATCGGTTTGTTTGTGTTCACCGCCGAACATAAAATTACTCTGTTGACAGAAGATCTACATCAAATTTATCAATTATGTCCAGAGCAATTCCTCCACCTTTTACTACACAGGTCAAAGGATCATCAGCAACAATTACGGGAATTCCAGTTTGCTCAGATATCATTATGTCAAGATCGGTAAGTAAGGCTCCTCCCCCTGTCAAAACTATTCCTCTTTCAGAAATATCTGCACTTAGTTCCGGAGGAGATTGTTCTAAGGCATTTCTTATAGATTGAAGAATTGATGATAGAGGTCCAGATATAGCTTCATAAGCTTCTAGGCTTGAAAAATTAATCGTGTTTGGAACACCTTCGGCTAAATTTCTTCCTCTGATTTCCATTGATTTATCTTCACTTTCAGGAGTTGCACAACCAACAGTTTCTTTTATTCTTTCAGCAGTTGATTCACCGACCAAGACTCCATATTTTCTTCTGATGTAAGACACAATAGCTTCGTTGAATCTATCACCTCCTGTTTTTAAGGAGCTGGAAAAAACGACACCGTTAAGAGCTAGAATTGCTATTTCGGTCGTACCTCCACCAATATCCACTACCATTGAACCTGAAGCCTCTTCAACTGGTAACCCAGCACCAATTGCCGCTGCCATAGGCTCTTCTATGAGCCTTACTTCTCTGGCACCTGCTTGAAGAGCTGATTCTCTTATTGCTCTTCTTTCTACTTGTGTTGATTGACAAGGTACACAAATCAGAATTCTTGGGCTTGGTTTAAAGAAATTTTCGCCATGAACAACTTGAATAAAATGTTGAAGCATTTTTTCTGTAACTTGAAAATCTGCAATAACTCCATCTTTGAGAGGTCGAATTGCTTCTATGTTTCCAGGCACTCGTCCTAGCATTCTTTTTGCCTCAGAGCCAACTGCAACCACTGATCTGTGACCCTCAGATTTTTTTATAGCTACTACAGATGGTTCATTTAGAACAATTCCCTTTCCTTTGGCAAAAATAAGAGTATTTGCAGTACCTAAGTCAATTGACAAATCTGTTGAGTAGATGCCTTTAAGAGCTTTTAGAACCATAATTTTTGTAACTTTTTAAATATTTCGAATAGTAGTTGATTTTAAGTTGATATAAAATCTTCCTCTCTTTAAATCATTATAATGAAAATTACTGAACAAGACCTTAAAAACATCTCTTTATTGAGTAAGATAAGAATAGACGAGGAGACATCTGACTCTTTGACAAAAGACCTAGAATCCATTTTAACAATGGTTAACAAAATGGATGAATTAGATACTTCAAAAGTCAATCCGTTAACTCACCCTATAGAAAATACTCAAACTTTGAGAGAAGACATCGAAAAAAAAGATATTGAAAGAGAAAAACTTCAAAAACTTTCTAAGGAAAAAGACTCTGGTTTTTATCTTACCCCCAAAGTAATTGAATAATTATGAGCGAATTAATAAAACTATCTTTAACAGACCAAATACTTGGACTTACTGATAAATCTTTCTCATCCAAAGAAATTACGGAAGCATATTTGAACGAAATTAAGAAAAAGAAATCATTAAATTGCTACATTTCAGTTTTTGAAGAAGAATCTAAAGAAAATGCTCTTATAGCAGATGAAAATATTATAAAAAATAAAGCTAGGCCTTTAGAGGGAATTCCAATTGCTCACAAAGATATTTTTTGTATTAAAGATAAAAAAACAACTTGCGGTTCTAAAATGCTATCAAATTTCATTTCTCCTTATTCTTCAGAGGTCTTTTCTAAATTAGATAATGCCGGAGCTATTACGCTAGGAAAGACGAACATGGATGAATTTGCGATGGGATCCTCTAATGAAACAAGCTTTTATGGAAATGTTTTAAACCCGATTAATGAAAAACTTTCTCCAGGAGGCTCTTCAGGTGGATCGGCAGCAGCTGTTAGAGCCAATCTTTGCTCATTTGCAACTGCAACTGATACTGGGGGTTCCATAAGACAACCAGCATCTTTCTGCGGAGTTACAGGTATAAAACCTACTTATGGAAGAGTTTCTAGATGGGGAATGATAGCTTTTGCATCTAGCCTCGATCAAGCAGGAATAATTGCGAAAAATGCTAAAGATGCTGCTATAGCACTAAAATATATGTCTGGATTCGATCAAAAAGATTCAACTTCTTTGAATGAAGAAGTTAAAGATTTTCAAAAAGAAGTCGATGCAAAACAAGATCATGTAATTGGAATTCCTAAAGAACTAATTGAAAATATAAAAAATGACCAGGTAAGAGATTCATTCAATAATTCCATTTCTATTCTTGAAAAAGACGGAGCAAAAATTGAAGAAATAAATCTACCTCATATTGAATACTCCTTACCAGCTTATTATGTAATAGCTCCTGCAGAGTGTTCAGCCAATTTAGCGAGATACGATGGGATTAGATTTGGTCATAGAAGCGATAGCGTTTCTTCATTAGAAGATCTTTATGTTAATTCAAGAACAGAAGGTTTTGGTAGAGAAGTTAAAAATAGAATTTTTATTGGAACGTTCTGTCTTTCTGCAGGTTATTATGATGCCTTTTACAACAAGGCATTGAAAATAAGAAATTTAATAAAGAATGATTTTGATGAAGCTTTTAAAAAAGTTTCATCGATAGCAATGCCTACTTGCTCTAACTCCTCTTTTGAACTTGGCTCAATAAGCGATCCTGTTGAAATGTATGAACAGGATATTTATACAATCCCTGCAAACTTAGCAGGTTTGCCAGCGATATCAATTCCATCAGGTATAGCCAACGAAATGCCAATTGGCCTTCAACTCATTGGAAATTATCTTGATGAAGGAAGAATTCTTAACCTTGCAAACAAATTTCAAAAATTAACGGATTTCCATGAGTTCAAATAATTGGCAGCCTGTTATTGGATTGGAGGTTCATGTGCAACTTGCAACTAAAACAAAACTTTTTTCCTCTTCTCCAATAGCTTTTGGCGCCGAGCCAAATACTCAAGCTAATGAAATTGACTTGGGTCTTCCCGGTGTATTGCCGGTATTAAATAAGGAAGCGATTTCCCATGCATTAAAGTTTGGTTGTGCAATAAATGCTGAAATATCTGAAAAAGTAATTTTTGCGAGAAAGAATTACTTTTATCCCGACCTGCCTAAGGGTTACCAAATAAGTCAACTGGATGACCCTATAGTTGGAAAAGGAAGTATTAAAATAAAACTTGGTGAAAAATCAAAAATTATTGGTGTTACTAGGGCTCATCTTGAAGAAGATGCAGGAAAATCAATCCATGATTTGTACAGTAATAACTCTGCAATAGATTTAAATAGAGCTGGGACTTGTTTGTTAGAAATTGTCTCTGAGCCTGATCTTAGTTCTGCAGAAGAAGCAATAGAGTATTTAAAAAAAATACACAGTATTGTTACTTTCCTAGGAATCTCAGATGGAGACATGTCACAAGGATCTATGAGATGTGACGCTAATGTATCTGTTAAAAAGCCCAATGATCATGAACTAGGTACTAGAACTGAATTAAAAAATATCAATTCTTTTAAATTTGTTGAAAAGGCCATTATTTTTGAAATTGATAGACAAATAAAAGAACTAGAAAATGGAAAAGAAATTATTCAAGAAACAAGATTGTATGATTCTAAAAAAAATCTTACACAATCCATGCGCTCAAAAGAAGAAGCTAATGACTATCGCTATTTTCCTGAACCAGATTTAATTCCTATAAAAATCTCAAAAGATCAAATTAACAATGTTCGAAAGAATCTGCCTGAATTGCCCGAAATCATGAAAGAAAGGTTCATGAAATCTTATGGGTTGTCAAATGAAAATGCTGAACTAGTAACTGCAAATAAAGAAACTGCATCCTTTTTTGAAGATGTATTGTCTTATAAAGTTTCTCCTAAAATTGCCGTAAATTGGATTACTGGAGACTTATTTGCGCTACTAAATAAAAACGATACTAATATTTTAGAATCCGAAGTAAGTCCAAAACATATTGCAGAGATAATACAAAATATTGAAGACCAAAAAATTTCTGGACCTTCTGCAAAAAAACTTCTCGAAATAGTATGGAGTAAAGGAGGAGAAATACAGGAGCTCATTCAAAAAGAGGGTTTAGAACAAATTTCTAACGATGATGAAATTGAAAAAATTCTTGATGAGGTGATTTTTGAAAATCAAAAACAATTTGAGCAACTTAAATCAGGCAAAGATAGATTACAAGGCTTTTTCGTTGGCCAAGTTATGAAGAAAACTTCGGGAAGCGCAAGCCCGAAAGTTGTAAATAAACTTTTAAAGGATAAATTATCTAAGTAATGAACATAGATAAAGATTCCGCTACATAAGCAGGTTTTTCTTGACCTTCTATCTCCATTACAACTTCATATTTCAAAAGATATCTTCCGTCACCTTTATCATCCACAGATAAAAGCGTTGATTTAGTCCTTACTTTTGAACCCACATTAACAGGAGTTAAAAATCGAACTTTATCAAGTCCATAATTAAAAACCATGGTCATGCCCTCAGGGGCAACTTGAGGAGCTGGCAAACCAGCCATCAACGAGAGTGATAAGAATCCATGAGCTATTGTTGAGCCAAAAAGAGGTGTAGCTTTTTCTGAATCGATATGAATGAATTGATGATCATTCGTCGCATCAGCGAATTGATTTATTCTATCTTGATCGACTTTTAACCAATCGGAAGCTCCCATATCTTTACCGATGTAATCCTTTAAAGTGTCTGCAGGTACTAATCCAGCCATTGTTTTCTCCTTATTTTTTATTTCATTAAATGATTTTTGTAATCTTCTCGCAAACCTGTCTTGAGAAGTTTTCCTGTTGCTCCGTGAGGAAGTTCATCCAGAAAGATAACGTCATCAGGAAGCCACCATTTTGCTACTTTATCAGAAAGGTATTCCAATACTGAATCTTTATCACATTCTTCCAAACCATTTTTAACAATAAATAATAGAGGTCTTTCATCCCATTTGGCGTGAGCTACTCCAACAACACATGCTTCTGCTACTCCAGGATGTCCAACTGCCGTATTTTCTAGATCAATAGAACTTATCCACTCTCCTCCAGATTTAATAACATCTTTACTTCTATCAACTATTCTCATATAACCATGAGCGTCTATCGTTGCAACGTCTCCTGTATCAAACCAGCCATCATCGAGAGCTGTCTCATTAGACTTAAAGTAACGTTCAATAATTGCGGGACCTTTGACCATAAGTCTCCCAAACGTTTTTCCATCATTAGGAAGAACCTTGCCTTCATCATTAGTTATTTTCATTGAACAACCGTAAACTGCTCTACCTTGGCTTGTTTGAATTTCATATCTTTCTTCAAGATCCATGCCGTCCATCTCTGGGGTGTATGAATTGAGTGTCCCAAGCGGACTCATTTCTGTCATACCCCATCCATGAAGTAAAAAACAATCATGTTTCTCTTGAAAGGCTTTAATCATAGCTTTTGGAGCAGCAGAACCACCAACCAAAACACTATTTACAGACTCAAGTTTGATATTGTTCTTCTCAGTGTAATTCAGTAAGTCAAGCCATACCGTAGGAACTCCCATAAGTTGATTTACTTTTTCAGAAGTAATTAAATTACATATTGATTCACCATCAGTGAAAGGACCTGGAAAAACCATTTTTGCACCATACATAAATGAGGCATAGGGAATTCCCCATGCGTTAACATGAAACATTGGCACTACAGGAAGCAAAACAGTTTCAGAAGTTAAATTCATTGCATTCCCAGCAGTAGCATACCAAGCATGCAGAACTGTAGATCTGTGAGAATATAGAACTCCCTTAGGATTTCCGGTTGTTCCAGAGGTGTAACACAATGATGACGCTGTATTCTCTTCAAACTCAGGCCAAACTATTTCTTCAGATTCATCAACGATAAGGTCTTCATAACATATGAGATTTTCAATTGATGAAGATGGCATGTGCTCTTTATCAGTAAGCACTACAATTCCTTTGACCGTTTTAAGGTCAGAAATGACATTTTCTATAATTGGTAAGAAAGGTGCATCAACGAAGATGTATTTATCTTCGGCATGATTAACAATATATTTAATGTCATCTGGGAATAATCTAGGATTAAGGGTATGAAGAACAGCCCCCAATCCAGAAATCCCAAAATAAAGTTCTAAATGACGATAACTGTTTACGGCCATCGTGGCAATTATATCTCCTTCTTTAATTTTTAAATTAAGCAAAGCATTAGCCAATTTCTTTGATCTTTTTGCAGAGTCTATAATGGTATATCTGTGTATGCCTCCCTCTATAGAGTTGCTCACTATTTCTGTATTAGCGTTGTTTTTTATGGCGTGTTCTAAAACTCCTGAAATAAGAAGTTGTTCGTTCATCATATTTCCTAACATAATCTCACCTTTTTTTTGTTAAACCCTTTTTGAATAAAGGAGAATATCTTCGCTCAAGAAATCCTTCAACCTCTTTTTTTGATTGTAAATGAAAAAGTTTTATATCGTTTAAAGAAGACATTAAAAATGGTTTCCATTCCAATAAAATTTCATCAAGAGGCTTTTCAAAAATAAATCGAATAGATTTTTTACTAATATTTAAAGCGCGCTGTAATTCCTCTTCGTTTAACTTCTTAAATGGATCAGAGAAGATTGGTTTTAATTCCTTTGGTAAATATGGAACTTTCTGCCTTGGGTTATATAAATAATTTAGTAAAAATTTATCTGTTTCCCTTAAGCCAGTCCCATTGAGAAAATGTCCAACTATTGATTTGTTTAAGGATCTTCCCTTTAACGGACCCAGGAACAATCTACTTGGACAATAATCATTTGCATAAAAATTATCCCAAATAGCTATAGGATTTTTAAAAAAATCTTGAATAGACCTGAGAGACGAATTATCAATCCTTTCGCTTATGACATTGTCTCCTGTCCAAAAAATAACTATGCGATTATTCAAATTTTCTTTCAGCCCGCCTAAATATCCTTCATCAAATATCCCCTTTGATAAAGATAAATTGTAAATTGATGGACAAAACCAGATATTTTTTTGTTTTGGAAACTGCATAGAAACTTCATTTAAAACTTCTGCATGTTTTTTTCCTAAATCTTTATCTGCGGCTTCCTTACCAAAATTAGTAATATCAATGTCATCGAAGAAAATTGCTATTTCATCGAAGCCTGCCTTCCCAACAGCATGGGATAATTTTCTTTTCAAAAGGTTTAAATTTTTTTTACTGTCCTTAAAAAATTCTGAAGTTGGAGAAACGCAATAAACTTGCTTGATTTTTTTTGGAAGAGTTCTTCTGATAAGATTTTTATCAAGTTCTTTCCATCGATGACGCAGATAAATATCTTCTTTTGGTCCATAAAAATAATGAGAAATTGGTGCTTTTAAGTCTTTAAAAGCATCAATTGCTAACCTGCGAGAATAATAACCTTCTATATAGCCTTTAAACATGATTTAGATTCTACAGATCCTACATTCTGGATTTTTATGGATATCAACTTTTTTAAAATTTCCTTTCAATGAATCAAAAACCATGAAATATGATTCAAAATTTTTTTCTATAGTCGCTTTTATCACTTCAATTGCCATTAAAGAGCCTATGGCTCCAACTAACGGAGAAGCAATCGCAGACTCTCTGCATGATAAATCTTCATTCTCAAGATCTTCAAATAAGCACTCATAGCAGGAATTCATAGTATCTCTTAAATCAAAGCAGCCCAATTGTCCTTTCCAAGCTATAGAAGATCCCGAAATAAGAATTTTGTTATGTTTTACGCAATATCTATTTACAATTTTCCTTGTTTCAAAATTGTCAGAGCAATCAAGAATTATTTCTGAATCCTTCAGCAAATGTTTGATGTTTGCAGAATCAACTTTTTCTTCTAATCCTGTTAGCTCAACAAAAGGATTTAATTGAGATAATTTTTTTACTGAGGTAGTGGCTTTGTTTTTTGATAAGTCATTTTCGTCAAAAAGAATTTGCCTTTGTAAGTTTGAAGCTTCTACAAAATCAAAGTCTATTATTTTAATTTTACCGAATCCAGATAAAGCTAAATAAAGAGAGGCAGAGCATCCTAAGCCGCCCATGCCTACAAATGCCAACGACATATTGTTAATTTTTTCCTGCCCTTCAATGTCTATTTCAGGCAACATAATGTGTCTGCTATATCTTAATAATTCTTCTTTTAACATTGATAAATCGAAACTCTTTTATCCCCATTTAGATCATTTAAATTCGAAAAATTAAGATATCCATTTTCCACGGCAAATTTATTTAATTCTTCGCATTGTTCAGGAGCATGTTCTAAATAGACTTTACCATTTTCATTTAAGAAATTTTTTCCTTTAGATAATATTAATTTTAAATCAGATAGGCCTTTATCTTTTGAAAATAGAGCTTTTTCTGGTTCATACCAGATCCCTTCTTCTTTTCCAGTAGTTGCCTCTTTGTCTACATAAGGAGGATTACAAATTAGATAATCTACCTGAGGAAAAAGCCATTCTTTATTCCAGTCGTGATTTAGAAAAATTATGTTTTCACAGCAAAACTTCTCTGCATTTTGTTTTGCCACTAAGATGCTTTTAATAGAAATATCTGTTGCAAAAATAAAACAATCTCTATTTTCTTGAGCTATTGATATAGAAATCACTCCAGACCCTGTTCCAAGCTCAAGAAGTGTTTTACCTTGTAGATTTTCGTTGAGAACTACTTCTACTAATGTTTCAGTCTCTGGACGCGGAACAAGGACATCTGGAGTGACAATAAAATTATTTTTCCAAAACCCTTTCTTTCCGGTTAAATAGGCTAGAGGTTTCCCTTTTAATCTCTCTTCTACCATTAGGTTAATGGAGCTTAAATCTTTTTTGTTAATTTCTTTTTTGATATCTGAATAAATTTTTGCTTTATCAATTTTTAGAACGTGTTGAAAAATAATTTCAGCATCAAGACTATCAATTTTGTTTTTAGTTTCTATTAACTTATTCTTAAGAAGCATCAGGTAGGTTCATTTTCTAGGTTAATAAGTTTTTTTGCTTCATTCTCTTCTGTAAGGGCTGATAACATAATCTCCATGTCGCCATCTAAAAATTCTTCCAGATTATGGATAGAAAATTCTATTCTGTGATCAGTAACTCTGCTTTGAGGAAAATTATAAGTTCTAATTTTTTCTGACCTATCGCCGCTTCCAACCATAATCTTTCTTTGAGAATCTAATTCTTTAGCTTTTTCTTCTAAGGCTGCTTCATTCAATTTACTTTGAAGTAAAGACATAGCTTTTTCTTTATTCTTATGTTGCGATCTCCCATCCTGACACTCAACTACAATTCCAGATGGAATATGAGTGAGTCTTACTGCGGAATCCGTTTTATTAACATGCTGTCCTCCTGCTCCAGATGCTCGAAAAGTATCGACTCGAACTTCTGATTTATCAATGTTTATATTTTCTTTTTCGTCTGCCTCTGGCAGAACGGCTACTGAACATGCTGAAGTATGAATTCTACCCTGTGATTCCGTTTCTGGAACCCTTTGAACCCTGTGTATCCCTGATTCATATTTGAGAAAACCATAAACACCTTTTCCAGTAATTTTAGATACTATTTCTTTAAAACCACCTTTTTCGCTTTCCCTAGAGCTAATGACTTCTATTAGCCATTTACGTCTTTCTGATAGCCTTGAAAACATCCTAAATAAATCGCCTGTAAACAGTCCTGCTTCATCGCCTCCGGTACCAGCTCGAATTTCTATGAATGCATTTTTTTCGTCATTTGGATCTTTTGGTAAAAGCATTTTTTTTAAATTTTCTTCTAATAAGTTTTTTTTATTTTTGAGATTTTCTATTTCTTCTTGAGCTAAAGCTCTTATTTCACTATCGGAATCATTCAAAAGTTGATTTGATTCATCAATATTTCCCTCTACAGATTTAAATTCACTAAAGCTATCAATAATGGGTTTTAAATTCGAATACTCTTTTGAAATAGACGTAAACTTAGTTTGATTTTCTATTGTCTCTGGCTTTGAGAGCTCAGATTCCATTTGGGAAAATTTAATTTGAATTTCTTCTAGTTTCTTTTTTACCGACTCCAGCATAAAAACTATTATAGTATCTAGTCTGCTTACATATGAAAAAATCGTTTTTAGCTTGGTACCTTTTTTTGATTTTTTTCCTCTTTTCTTGTGCAATAGTCGATATTGAAGAGGATAATTTTTTGAAGAAAGGTAAGTTTTCTCTTGCTTCTAATTCTAAATATTTCTCAGGAACCATAAATGTCAGTCACAAAGAAAAAAAAATTAAATTGAATTTAGATGGTTTGAGCAAAGACTTTAAAATTTTGTTTGAAGATGAAGAAATTAAAACTAACTTTAAATACGAAAACATCATAGAAGAATCTGATTTTAAGTTATTTCTTGAATGGTTCTTTTTCAAATGTACAAATATCGAATGCCAAAATTTTGCCTTGAAAAATCTTAAACTAAAAAAGTATTTATCAAATAAATCAGGTCTAATTATTCAAGGAAATTTTCAAAACTTTAGATTGTCACTGAAACTCAATGATATTTAGTTCTCCAGCAAAAATTAATTTATCTTTGAAAATAATTAGAAAGAGGTCAGATGGCTTCCATGATATTGATTCAGATTTTCAATTTTTAAATTGGGGAGACAAAATCAAAATTTCTTCTTCAAATAAACTGTCAGTTTCAACAACAAAAATTCAGTTATCTCAAGAAGAAAACTTAGTTACTCAAGCTTTGAAAAAAATTGAGTCCTTTTGTGATACCCAACTTAATTATTCTGTAAAAATTGAGAAAAACATTCCTCTTGGCTCTGGACTTGGAGGCGGAAGTTCCAATGCGGCAACTGTAATGCTCGCAGTAAATAATCTCGCAAAACTCAATTTATCCACAGATGTGTTATTAGATTTGGGTACATCTTTAGGATCGGATATACCATTTTTTTTAAAAGGTCTGTCTGGAAGAGTCTCGGGAATAGGAGAGATAATTGAGCCTAAGGAATTCCCAGAAAATCTAGTCATGATTCTACTTCCTGAATGTTCAATATCCACAAAAGATGCCTATAACGCTATAACATTGGAGGAAATTTCAAATAAAAAAAATAGGTTAAACGGAAACTTTTTTGAAGAGTGGGTTTTGTTTAATCACCCTCAGGTCAGAGAAGTATTTGACTTTTTAAGTGAGAACAGAGAAGTAAATATCTCTGGAACAGGAAGTAGTATGTTCATAAAAATTAATTCTTTTGAAGAGGGAAAGGAAATAATGGATAATGCACCAATAAAATTAGCATATGTTATTACTAATACTATTAACGAATCGCCTTTATTAAATGAACTGCTTAATTCTGGGGTGTAGCCAAGCGGTAAGGCAGCGGCTTTTGATGCCGCCATGCGATGGTTCGAATCCATCCACCCCAGCCAAAAAATAAAAATGAATTCTAAAAACAACTTAGTAATTTTCTCCGGGAATTCTAATCCTGGCCTAGCAAACAAAATCGTTAAAAAGCTCAACAAACCTCTTGGAAAAGCGACAGTGGGAAGATTTAGTGATCAAGAGATGAATATTAAAATTGAAGAAAACGTCAGGGGAAAGGATGTTTTCATAGTTCAGTCTACTTGTTTCCCAGCAAATGATAATCTAATGGAATTGATTATCATGATTGATGCTTTGAGACGAGCATCAGCATCAAGAATTACAGCTGTGATACCTTATTTTGGATACGCTCGACAAGATCGAAGAGTTAGATCCGAAAGAGTTCCGATAAGTGCAAAATTAGTTGCAGATATGTTGCAAAGTGCTGGTGCCAACAGAGTTCTTACTATCGAACTGCACTCTGATCAAATTCAAGGCTTCTTCAATATCCCAGTTGATAATGTTTATGGAACAAGTGTAATTTTTGATCATATCGTTAAGTCGAAATATAAAAATCAAATGGTGGTTTCTCCTGATGTTGGAGGAGTAGTAAGAGCAAGAGCATTGGCTAAGTTTTTAGATGATGCCGATTTAGCAATTATTGATAAAAGAAGAGAAAAGGAAAATCAATCTCAGGTTATGAACGTTATTGGAGATGTGAAAGATAAAACATGCATTCTTGTTGACGATATAATTGATACGGCTGGAACAATTTGTAATGCTGCAGAAGCTTTAAAGGAGTCAGGTGCTAAAAAAGTTGTTAGTTATGCTACTCATGCAGTTCTTTCTGGAGATGCTTTAAAAAATATTAGTAATTCAAGACTAGACGAATTAATAGTTACTGATACAATTCCGCTTTCAGAAATGGCCACATCAACTAAAAAGATTAAAACTATTTCTATGGATAAAACTATAGCTGAGGCTATAAATAGGGTTAATAAAGAAGAATCCATTAGCCAAATGTTTTTATAAAAATGAGTGAATCAACATCTATATCTGCCGAAATAAGAGAAAATAATATTTCAGCAAAAATCTTGAGAAAGTCAGGAGAAATACCTGCAATAGTATATGGTCAAGAAAATGATCCTAAACCGGTTAAAATTTTAGAAAAAGATTTAGTAAAAATTCTTGAAAATCCCAGTATTTTTTCTCAAGTGATCGAGTTGAATCAAAATGATGGTGCCGTAAAAGTTATTTTGAAAGAGGTTCAGGTTAATCCTTCAAATGACAGACCGATCCACGTCGATTTTCAAGCCGTTAGTGAAAAGACTAACATCACAATTAATGTGCCTCTAAAATTTATTAATGAAGAGGTTTGTATCGGAGTGAAACAACAAGGCGGGATGATTTCACATCTAAAAAATGAGATTGAATTGACTTGTAATGCTCAAAATCTTCCAGAATTCATTGAGATTGATATGAAAGATCTGGAAATAGGTTCAAACGTTATGCAGTCTCAAATTATCCTTCCTGAAGGAGTTTCTCTAAGTACTAACATTCTTAACAATCAAGACCAACCAGTTGCAAGTGTGAACGTTACTCGAGCTGCTCTTGATATTGACGATGAGCCTTCTGAAGGCGAACAAGATGAATCTGAAGAGTCTACAGATGAGGCTTCTGAAACTAAAGATGCTGCAGATGAGAGTAGCTCTGAGGAAGAATCTAAAGACTAACTTTCCTAAATTTTCATGAGTTCTTTTCTAGTCGTTGGCCTAGGTAACCCAGGTTCAAGATATTCCAATACTAGGCATAATGTTGGAACGGACTTTATCCTAGAAGCTCAAAATAAATATTCTTTTGATTTAAAAGAAAAGAAAACTTTAAAATCCTTTTTAGCAGAAATAGTCGTCCAAGATAAAAAAGTCATTTTTGCAGTTCCCACTATTTTTATGAATCATAGCGGAGTAGCTTTAAAGTTATTAAAAAATAAATTTAATACGACCATAGAAAATATTATCGTCATTCATGATGATCTTGATTTGAAGTCTGGAGTAATAAAATTAAAAGCAGGCGGAGGACATGGTGGCCACAATGGTTTGAAAAGTATTTTTGAAAATCTAGGATCAAAAGAATTTAAAAGAATTAGAATTGGAATCGATCACCCAGGTGATAAGAAAAAAGTAAATAAGTACGTGATTCAGAAAGGAAAAAAAGAGGAAAAGATAGATCGCCTGCAATGTATAGATAAAGGTCTTTCCGTCATGGAATTTTTATTTCAAGGGGATTGGGACGCAGCCTTAAATAAACTGAATAACTGATGTCATTAAAATGTGGGATAGTTGGCTTGCCTAATGTCGGCAAATCAACACTATTTAATGCCCTTACTGCCTCGAAAATTGCTGCAGAAAACTTTCCTTTTTGTACTATTGAGCCTAATCATGGAATAGTTGAATTACCTGATGAAAGACTGGATAAAATTTCAAAAATATCTAAATCTGAAAAAGTGATTGCTGCAACTGTTGAATTTGTTGATATTGCAGGTTTGGTAGAAGGCGCATCCAAAGGAGAAGGTTTAGGAAATAAGTTTTTAGGTCACATAAGAGAGACTCAAACAATTATTCATGTAGTCAGGTGCTTTGAAGATAATGAGGTTACTCATGTAAATGAAAAAGTAGATCCAATTTCAGATGTTGAAATCATAGAAATGGAATTAATCTTGTCAGATATAGAATCTTTAGAAAAAACAAAAGAAAGAATTGTAAGAAAAGCAAAAAGTGGAGATAAGGATTTGTTAAAAGATCTTACTAGAATAGAAGATATTTTAACCATTCTCAAAAAAGGAGATTCTCTTTTTGAATATTTACAGGATGATGAAAATAAAACTTTTGTAAATGAAGTTGGCCTTCTATCCGCAAAACCAGTCATCTTTGTTGCAAACTTGAATGAAGATATGGAAGAAACCGACGGGCTTAATAAATTAAGAGAAAAAGCACATTCAAATGGTTCTCAATTAATTGAAATGTGCAACCAGATAGAATTTGAAATAAGCGAACTTGAAAATGAAAGTAGGCAGGAACTTATAGATCTTGTAGGTTTAGAAGAGCCAGGTCTTAATAAATTAATAAAAACTGCTTTTAGAACTTTAGGACTGCAAACTTTTTTTACTTCAGGTCAATCGGAATCTAGAGCTTGGGTAATAAAAAATGGAACCAAAGCTCCGGATGCTGCAGGAGTAATCCATACCGATTTCAAAAAAGGATTCATTCGAGCCGAAACTGTATCTTTCAAAGATTTTATTGAATTTGATGGAGAGCAAGGTGCAAAAGCTCAAGGGAAATGGCGATCTGAAGGAGCAGATTACGAAGTTAAAGACGGAGATATAATTTTATTCAGATTTAATGTTTAGAATCTTGACAATTAGTCTAACTACAAAGAGAATCCATTTTTCGGCTATGTAGCTCAGCTGGTTAGAGCGCAGCATTCATAATGCTGAGGTCGGTAGTTCAAGTCTACCCATAGCCACCAATAAATTTTAAAAATTAAGGATCTACTTTATCGGGAGCACAATTATCAATTAGTAAAACCTGCATCTCTTCAAGAACGGCAAGGGTTTCTTTGTACTCCACAACTTTTGGATCAACAGCAGTTGATTTAAATCCAAAAAAGTTTGAACCAGCTCTGGGATTATTGGTTTCAAAACCAAATTGAGTATAGCCTGTATCTCTGTCAGCTTGCTCTGTCAGTTTGGAAGCTAAATCAGATATTATTCCTGAAACTCTAATTACTTGTTCTGTTAACTCAATACAGTTTAACTCAGAAGGATCGAAATCAAAGTGAGTGTAATCTGCAGTAGGACTTCTATACCACCAGACTGGGTTTGCACAGCCAATTAAAAATAAAGCTATAAAGCCATAAGATAGGTACTTTTTGTTAGCTTTTTTTAAAAAATTCATACTATCTCCCAAGAACATTAATTTAACAAAGTTCAAATTAAATTAAAACAGAATTTTTATTCAGATGATACTTCTTTCATAGAGAGTTTAACTTTCCCTCTATCATCAATTCCGATGACTTTTATTTCAACTTCTTCCCCTTCGACAAGGTAATCAGAAATATTTTTAACCCTTTCTTCAGAAATTTCAGAAATATGGACTAAACCCTCTCTTCCATTATCGAAAGACACAAAAGCACCAAAATCAACTATTTTTTCTACAGTTCCAAGAGTCACTAAACCAACTTCAGGATCTGAGGTAATAAACTCAATTTTTTGTAAAGCATCTTCTCTTTCTTCCTTACTTCGACCATAGATTTTCACAGATCCATTATCAGATATATCTATGTTTGTATTGGTTTCTTCGGTCAATTTCTTTATATTTGCTCCGCCTTTACCAATGACCTCGCCAATTTTGTTTTTAGGAATTTTAAGCTCTATTGCTTGAGGAGCCAAAGGAGATAATTCAGACCTGCTTTCAGATAAAACTTTATTCATTTCCCCTAAAATGTGATTTCTTGCTGTGTGAGCTTTATTGAGAGCATCTTCAAGAATTTGTTCGTTTATTCCAGCTATCTTTATATCCATTTGTAAAGCAGTTACTCCATCATCTGTTCCTGCTACTTTAAAATCCATATCTCCAAGATGATCTTCATCTCCTAAGATATCGGTTATGACACAGTGTTGATCATCAGTTTTTACCAATCCCATAGCAACTCCCGCTACGGGTTTTTTTAACGGAATTCCAGCATCCATCATTGCTAGACTCGAAGCACAAACTGTAGCCATCGAACTTGAACCATTAGATTCAGTAATTTCTGATACAACTCTAATTGCATATTCAAAATCTGTTGGATTAGGCAGGACTGCTTCTAAGGCTCTTCTTGCAAGTTTCCCATGACCAATTTCTCTTCGTTTTGGGCTTCCAACCATTCCTGCTTCGCCGACGGAAAAAGGAGGAAAATTATAATGAAGCATAAAAGGATCCTTTAAATCCCCATGCAACGAATCAATTAATTGAGAGAGCTTCAATGAATCCATAGTCGCTACAGAAATAGATTGCGTCTCACCCCTAGTAAATAATGCAGAGCCATGAGCCTGTGGTAAAACACCTACCTCAATAGATATTGGTCTGACTGTATCTAAATCTCTTCCGTCAATTCTTGATTCTCCAGATAATAATCTTGATCTGACAATCTCAGACTCTAAAGATTTAAATTGACTAAGAGCTTCATCAATTTTTTCATCTTCAGGATCTTCAAAAGATGTCTTAACTTTTTCTCTTAATTCTGCAATTTTTTCTTGTCTGCTAGCTTTTTCTGCTATTTGATAAGCATCGGATAAATCCTTAGAAATTAGACTTTGAACCTTTTCTTTTATTTCAGTATCCTCTTCCTTAGCTTCATACTCAATCGGGGAAATTGAAGCTTGCGAAACTAATTCATCTATTAGCTCTAGACTTGGTTGCATTTCAGCTTGAGCAAAAAGAATAGCGCCAAGCATTTGATCTTCTGAAAGTTCTTTTGCTTCTGATTCCACCATGAATATCGCATCTTGTGAGCCCGCCACCATCATATTAAGAGATGAACTTTCTAGATCTTCTAAAGATGGGTTTAGAATATAATTTCCATCTATGAAACCAACTTTTGCGGCAGATAGGGGACCTTGAAAAGGAAGCCCCGAGAGTTGAAGTGCAGCTGATGCTCCTATGATAGAGATAACATCTGCATCATCGTTTTTGTCCATAGATAAAACTGTACATATGATCTGTACTTCCCTTCCAAAGCCTTTCGGAAATAGAGGTCTAATAGGCCTATCAATTAGCCTTGAAGTAAGAACTTCTTTTTCAGAAGGCCTACCCTCTCTTCTAAAAAAACTTCCTGGGATTTTTCCTGAAGCATAAAATTTTTCAATGTAGTTCACAGTAAGAGGGAAAAATCCTTGATCGGATTTATCCTGTCCAGCGACTACAGTTACCAGAACTTTAGTGTCTCCAGAAGAAGCAATCACCGATCCGGTTGCTTGCCTAGCAACCTTACCTGTTTCCAACGTAACATTTCTTCCTGCAATTTCTTTTGTGCAAGATATAACTTTCATATCATTCATTTGTTTATTTTCCTTAATTTATGTAACTCTAAGTTACTTTCTGAGGTTTAATTCTGAGAGAATGGAACTGTATCTTTTAGGATCTTTTTTCTTCAAATAATCCAAAAGCTTACGTCTTGTATTGACCATTCTTATAAGTCCTTGCCTAGAGTGATGATCTTTGGCGTGGTCTTTGAAATGAGCTTGTAAAGACTCGATATTTGCTGTTAACAAAGCTATTTGAACTTCTGGTGAACCTGTGTCTCCCTTAGATTGAGCAAACTTTGAAATAATCTCTTCCTTTGTTTTTGTTTCTAAACTCAAGAACTGCCTCCTTAGTTATTTAATTTTCTATAGATATTAACCTTTTGGGTGAAACTAAACCGTTAATGTTTTTTAAAATTCCAATGAATTTATTTTTTTCGTCAAACAATCTCAGGTATTTGCTTTTTATTTCGGCCTCTTTCAAATATATTTTTTGGCCTTTTTTTATCCTATCTATTATTTCAGTGGCGCATTGTATCTTATCTAAGCTTCTAAGTGCATCCCCCATTTGAATTATTTTGCTTTTTATATTTTCCCTGTTTATCGATTCAATTTCATGAGCTTCACTAATCTCATGTTCAGCAGAAATAGTTCTTTGTAAATTAGATAACACTGCGACACAATCCAAATCCCTTGCCAGATCTTTAACAAGAGATCTTATATAAGTTCCTTTTCCACATTCAACTAAAAACTTGAACTTATTCTGATCAACAGAAATTAAATCTAATTTATATATTTCTATCTCTCTTATTTTCTTTGGAACTTCTTTATTCTCCCTTGCATAGTGATACAAAGGCTTTCCTTTATATTTTAGAGAAGAATATTTAGGAGCTTCTTGATTTAAGCTGCCAATAAATTTTTTTTTAATTTTATTGAAATCATTTTTTGTTGGTATTTTTTTAAGTTCCCTTTCAATTTTTCCATCTAAATCGCCAGTATCAGTCTGAATACCAAACATCATTTCTGCGATATATGTCTTTCTTTCGTTTGCTAAAAAATTTGTGAATCGAGTCATCTGACCCAGACATGCGAGAATAACACCACTAGCTAAAGGATCTAGAGTGCCAGAGTGTCCGATTTTAGAATCATCAAGAAAAGGCTTTAACTTTCTAATAAATTCTCCTGAAGAAATTCCAGAAGGTTTTTTTAAGACTAACAATCCAGATATCAAATTGGGATATCCTGTTGATCAATAAAAAACAAAAGTTCAGGCATTTTTTTTAATTTAATGTTTTGTCCTAACTTTTTTTTGACAAATGGTTTTGAATTTTCTAAAGCTTTGGTAAGGCTATCCTGATCTTCATTTAATTTTTGATTTAAGTAGTTAGAAAGAAATATTCTTGCAGACGATAAGTCATCACTTAACTTGACTTCAGTTACAGTGAGGCCTTTAAGTCTTGGATCACTAATCTCAAAACTAAATATATTAGCTATTTCTCGTCTGATATTGTCTGAAACTCTTTGAGCTCTTTTATAAGGTTTTGAACTAAACAATTAAATTTTTCTAGCAGTTTCCGTTCTTTCGAAAACTTCTATTTTATCTCCAACTTTTACATCATTGTAATTTTCGATACCAATTCCACATTCTGTTCCGCTTTTTACTTCACTAGCCTCATCTTTAAACCTTCTTAAAGAATCGAGCTTACCCTCATGAATAACAATATTGTCTCTGAGAACTCGAATTGGGAGATTTTTTATCACTGCTCCTTCTATAACAATTGAACCAGCTATCAAGCCAAATTTTGGCGATTTAAAAGTATCCTTAACTTCCGCAATTCCAACTGTAACCTCTTTAATTTCAGGCTCTAGAGAACCTTCTATTATTTCTTTTACAGCATCAAGCAAGTCATAAATTATTCCAAAATATTGAATTTTTATCTCTTCGGTTTCTGCAAGCGTTTCAGCTGCTGCATCAGACCTAACATTAAATCCGAGAACAACGGCTTCTGAAGCTACAGCTAAATTTACATCGTTTACTGAAACTGGGCCGACGCCATCTAAGACTATTTTGATCTTTGCGTCTTCTACTTTTAAATTATTTATAGCACCTGCAATTGCTTCTGCAGAACCATTTGTATCTGTCTTAATTATTAAATTTACCGAAGGTTTTGCGGAATCTCCAGCACCTGGGAAAATACCATCCAAGCTGACTACTCCCTTTTTGGCCAATCTACTATCTCTACTTTTGCTAGCTCTTTCTTCAGATAAACTCTTTGCTGCCTTTTCATCTTTTACAACCATGAACTCTTGACCAGCATTGGGAGGATATTCAAGTCCAGAGATTGCAACAGGAGATGATGGAGGAGAAGTTTTAATTTGAGATCCTAAAAAGTTTTTGAGGCTCCTTATTTTTCTGAATTGATCTCCGATTAAGACAAAATCTCCACTATTTAAAGTACCTCTTTGGACCAGGAGAGTTGCAACAGCTCCCTCACCTTTTTTGACTCCAGATTCTAAAACCACTCCAGATGCTGGACCGTCATGATTGGTTTTTAATTCCAACATTTCAGAAAGCAAAGTTATATTTTCTATAAGGTCGTCTATTCCTTCACCGGTTTTTGCTGAAACAGGCACAACTTGAGTATCTCCACCCCAATCTTCTGGGACAAGGCCCATTTTTGAGAGATCTCCTTTTACTTTCTCTATGTCTGAATCAGGTTTATCAATTTTATTTACTGCAACTATCACCTGAACATTTGCAGCTTTTGCATGATTAAAAGCCTCTTCTGTTTGAGGTTGAACGCTGTCATCGGCAGCAACAACCAAGACTACGATATCTGTGGAGTTGGCTCCTCTTGCTCGCATTTCTGAAAAGGCTGCGTGTCCAGGCGTATCGATAAATGTAATGGTTTGATTATTTCGATCTACCTGATAAGCTCCAATTCCTTGTGTAATTCCCCCTTCTTCCTGATCAGCTACAGATGATTTTCTAATAAAATCAAGTATTGAAGTTTTTCCATGGTCAACATGTCCTAAAACTGAAACTACAGGATTTCTCAACTCTTCATCTCCTTCATAGACTATGTTTTCAAGAATTTTTTCCTCTTCAGATTCAATGTCTTGAGGTATACCAATGTGTCCTAACTCTTCGACCACTAAAATAGCTGTCTCCTGATCAATAGCTTGATTTAAGGTAACCATAACGCCACTATTCATCAACGATTTAATCAAATCCGATGATTTAATAGATAATTCTTTAGCAAGATCCGATACGATAATACTTTCAGGAACTTTTACTTCTTTTTGGATGAATTCTTGAGGTTTTTCAAATTTTTGAACATTTTCAAAGTTTTTTTCTAGAAATTTTTCACCCTCTTGCTCTCTTTGATCCTCTTTGGAGCTATCTTTAAATGTTTTTTTATCTTTTTTTAAGTTTTGAGGAATTTTCTTTTGGGGTTCCTGCTTTGTTTTTCTGACAACTTTTGTTTTTGCTTCTGCTTTCTTTTTTTCTTCTTCCACTGACTCATTTTGAGCATTCAATCTTTTTCTTTCTGCTTCATCGAAATCAATTGATCCAGTAAAGTCTTGTTTTACATTTGACTTTTTTTCTTTATCTGGAGAATTAATTCTTGTGACAGATAAATTTGGTTTTGCTGTTTTCTGGGAAGAGTTACTTAAGGAAATTGTTTTTTTACTGTCTTTCTTACTATCTTTGATGAATTTTAAGAGTACTTTTTTATCTTCAGTACTAACAATATCTTTTTCCGATTTATGAGAAAGGCCCGCAGCCTTCATCTGCGCCAACAAATTATCTAAATCAATTTTTATTGCTTTAGAAAGTTGTTTAACATTTATATCTGCCATAATTTAATCTTCCAGCCATTCTTCTCGAGCTGACATTATAAGTTTAGCTGCTCTTTCTTCATCTATTTCAAAAATTTCTGTTAATTCATCTGTAGCTAAATCGGCTAGATTCTCAATAGTGAGAATATTATTTTTTGATAACAACTTTAATTCTTCTTCAGAAAAACCATCTGATACTTCTAGTTGTCTTGTTTCCTTAGTTTCTTCTTCCATTTCATCTTCGTCTAATTCCAATAAAGCAATTTCTAGAAGAGACTCTTCTGCTCTTTCTATAAGAGTTAAAATTACCTCTTCTTCCAGACCATCAATACCTCCAAAATCTTCTAATTTTGATTCAGAGATTTTTTGAACAGTTCCAAGATCATTCTCTATGAGTTTTGTTGCAAGATTTCTATCAACGCCGAGATATTCAATAAGTTTTGAAATTTCTGAATCATTTTCACCAGATGACTCTCCTTTTATTTGTATTTGCCAGCCCAGAAGTTCGGAAGCAAGTCTAATATTCTGACCACTTTTACCAATTGCTAAGGCTAGATTTTCATCTTTTACAACCACCTCCATAGATTGGTTTTCATCATCCATTACGATGGATAAAATTTCTGCAGGTGCTAAAGTATTTACAAGCAACTTAGCTTGATCGTCTTCCCAAACAACAATATCAATTCTTTCATTGCCTAATTCGCCTGAAACAGCCTGTACCCTGGAGCCTCTCATACCAACACAAGCTCCGACTGGGTCTATTCTTGCGTCATTAGTTTTTACAGCAATTTTTGTTCTAGCTCCTGCTTCTCTTGCAACGGCTCTTATCTCAATTACTTCTTCAGCAATTTCCGGAACCTCTAATTTAAATAGTTCTGAAACCATTTCTTTAGAACTTCTACTTAAAACTAATTGGGGGCCTCTGTTTTCTCTAATACTTTCTTCAAGAATCCCTTTTATTCTATCGCCAACTCGATAAATTTCTCCTTGGATAAGATCTTTTCTTGGTAAAGAAGCTTCCGCATTATCTCCAAGATCAACAATAATGTACTCACGAGTTACTTTTTTTACTGATCCAGATATTAATTGTCCTAAGGAAGGTCTAAATCTTTTAATAATTTCTAGTCTTTCAGCATCCCTTACTTTTTGAACAATAACTTGTTTAGCTGCCTGTGCAGCTATCCTCCCAAACTCAGCATTTTCAACCTGCTCTCTGAATATATCCCCAACCTTTAGGTCATTTTCTTCTGCAAAATCACTATCAACTAAAATATGTAATTCGCTATCTTCATAATTTTCAAAATCAACAACATCCTTGTATCTAAAAGTTTGATAATCCCCTGTGGATTGGTCAATATCAACAAGAATATTTACTTCTTCTTTGTATCTTTTCTTAGCTGCACTAGCTAATGCAAACTCTATCGCTTCAAAAATTGTCTCTTTAGGCAAATCTTTTTCATTTGAAACCGAGTCTGCAACTAGTAATATTTCTTCATTCATTGGTAGCCCCTAATAAATTTGAGGATAAATAATCCCCTTTCAAAATTTGATAAATTTGTCCTTGTGATACTAAAGAAATTTCTTCGTCAGATACTTCTTTAAGTTCTCCCTTTAATTTGCATTTTTTTCCATCTAAAAAACAAGACAGGTTAATTGTTTCGCCTAAATAGTCTTTAAGCTGATTAATGTTGAAAAACTTTCGATCAATTCCGGGTGATGAAATTTCTAAACTAAAATTAAAATTCAATTCTGAGAAATTATCCAAAACTTCTCGCGCCTGAATATTCACATTCTCGCAATCTTTTAAAGATATCAGATCATCCTTTTTATCGATGAAAATAATTATATGCTTTGAAAAAGAGCCGCCTGAAATTTCTATCCCCCAAATGAAACAACCTAGGCTTTCAATATCCTTTTTTAATATGTCAGTAATCTTTTGTTCTAGCATTTTTCTTTTACATAACAAATAGGCCCTAAAGGGCCTATTAAAAATTCTTAACTAATAAGTTAGTCAAATCAATAATTTGAAAGCGAGTATAGGAGTATAGAGAAGAATGGTCAATAGTTGTCTAAATTGGTAGCGGGGGCAGGATTTGAACCTACGACCTTCGGGTTATGAGCCCGACGAGCTACCAGACTGCTCCACCCCGCGAAAAGCTTGGCGAGTATAGGATTAAGTTCTAAATAGGTCAAGTTAATGGTGCCGAAGAGAGGATTTGAACCTCCACGGACCTAAGTCCACTACCCCCTCAAGATAGCGTGTCTACCAATTCCACCACTTCGGCAATTACTCAGGGAGATCTTCAATTAAAGATTTTTCTTCTATGATTTCCTGAGACTGTGAATTTTTAAAGACCTCTAACTCAGAATCTAAAGAAGTTTTTTGATAAGCTGAAATTGCAATAGTAATTGAAAAAAAAGCAATAACTAAACCCCAAGTTATTTTAGTCAAGATATTTGTAGCATCAGCAGGAGCAAACATCGCATTGTTGTTTCCACCTCCAAAAGCGGAACCAATGTCTGCACCTTTACCGTGTTGCAGTAAAATTATTACTACTAAGGAAATGGCTATCAATACCTGTAAAACTATAAATACTGTAATCATTATTTAATTTTCGAAGCGATAATAGCAAATTGTTCGCCGTCAAGCGAAGAATTTCCTACAAGGCAGCCATCAATCCCAGGGATAGAAATTATTTCTTCAATATTGTCTTTAGAGACACTTCCACCATACAAAACAGGACAATCAATCTTCTTCTCTTCAAAAAAATCTAAAATAATGGATACTGCTGAAGCAATATTTTCTGAATCTGCTTCTTTTCCGGAACCAATAGCCCATATTGGTTCATACGCTAAAAGATCGGGTGATAAGTTGTCTTTGCAGAAAGTCTGCAGTTGATTTAATAGAAAAGATTTTTTTTGATTATTTTCTAGAATTTTTAAACCTTCTCCAATACAAAAAATATTCGATAATCCTTGTTCGTTTAATCTAAAACCTTTTTCAAAAACAATATTTTCTGTATCACCATTTTCTCTTAACTCTGAGTGACCAATAACAGAACCTTCGACTTCTATTTTTTTTAAAAATTTAGATGAAATCTGTCCAGTGAATGCTCCTTCATCGTATTGAGAAACATCCTGAGCAAAGAGTGAAACTTTATTAAAGATTTCATTTTTTGAATTTTGTATTTTTTCTGAAAAAACATTGTAATCATACAAATTTAGACAAACTATTAATTTTACTTCATCAGATTTTGGAAAATTATTTTGAGAACTAACAACCTTCACAAATTCCTGTTCCCAAATGTCTATATCAACTGAATTCATTTTCCAGTTAGCTATTAGATATTTCATGAATAGTTAGGTTAAATCTTTAGCAAGAGCAGTGAGTTGCTTGCTATGAATTTCCGTTACTTTAGAGTCTTTGGCTTCCACTAAAATTCTTAATAAAGACTCGGTTCCTGATTTTCTCACTAAAATTTTACCGTCAAATTCTGAGATTTCTTTTTGGACTTTTTCACAAGAATTTTTAAATTTTTTATTAGCCATAATACTCTCAGGATTAGCAACTTCAATGTTTGTGAGGATTTGCGGATATTTCTTAAAAGAAGCCAGAATTTCATTTAATGGCTTTCCAAAGGTAAGAAAAGCTTCAAAAAATTTGATAGCAGCAATAATTGCATCGCCCGTTGCTACGCTATCTAAACAAATAATATGTCCAGATTGTTCTCCACCAAGCTGCCAACCAAGTTCTAAGAGCTTTTCCAATACGTACTTATCTCCAACTTTGGATCTTACTAATTCAATACCCATTTCAGATAAAGCATTTTCTAAACCCTTGTTTGTCATGTCTGTTCCAACAACTCCTTTGGATCCTAGAATAATCTGATTTTCAAATTTAAATTTTGCTAATAAAAATAAAATATCATCTCCATCCAAAGCCTTTGCCTCTGAGTCGACTATGATCAATCTGTCGCCATCGCCGTCAAAGGCAATTCCAAAATCAGCGTTATTATCTAGCACGGCTTTTTTTAAAACATTTAAATCAGTTGATCCACAATTTTGATTAATATTTAGACCATTTGGATCATCTGAAATTGCAACTACTTCAGCTCCTAACTCTCTAAAAACTTTTGGGGCGACATCATATGCTGCGCCATTAGCTGTATCGATAACAATTTTTAAATCGTTCAAACTAATTTCTTTAGATAAGGAGTTTTTGCAGTATTCTATATAACGACCGCTGGCATCAGATAATCTAGCAGCTTTTCCTAAGTTTTCCGGTTCAACGACTTTAATAGGCTCTGAAATTTTTTGTTCAATCGAAAGTTCTAATTCATCTGATATTTTTTGTCCTTTATCGTCAAAAAACTTAATTCCATTATCTTCGTAAGAATTGTGAGATGCGCTTATGACGATTCCTGCCTGACTTTTAAAAGTACTGACTAAATAAGATATTGCAGGAGTAGGTAATGGACCTACTAAGCGCACATTCAAGCCTGAAGAAATTATTCCTGCTTGGAGTGCAGCTTCCAGCATATAACCTGAAATTCTAGTATCTTTGCCAATAATAAATGATGATATTCCCTGATCCTTGAAAACTTCTCCAGCTGCCCACCCTAGTTTCAGGATGAAATCTGGACTGGTCTTAGAAGAAATCGGGCCTCTGATGCCATCAGTGCCAAAGAATTTCTTTTTTGCGTTTATTATTTTGGCCATATAGTTCTCAATAAATTAACGGTTTCTTTAACTTGATGAACTCTTAAAATATTTGCCCCACCTAGAGAAGCTATTATACCAGCAGTTAAGCTTTGTTCGTTTAGATGATTTTCCTTTGTATCAAAAAGTAGTTTCAAAAATTTCTTTTGCGACAAGCCAGCTAACAAAAATCTATCTTTTTTTATTTTCTCTAAATTAGATAATATTTGTAAGTTCTGAAAAGGTGTTTTTCCGTACCCAAAACCAGGATCAAAAATCAAGTTTTTCACATTAAAGTTTCCTTTCTTAAATTTGACTTCGATTACAGAGAAAAAATGTTCAATTTGATCAAATATGTCTTTTTTATTTTCAGGATTGCCTTGATGGCAAATACAGACGGGTATATTTTCTTTGCAGACTAAATTAAAACTTTCTTCATCTTCAAATGAAAAAACATTATTGATTAAATCAATTTTATTCAAGATGGCTTCTTTGATTACTGCAAAATTAAATGAGTCAACTGAAAAAAGTATTGGATAATCTTTTAACTTTTCAAAGATAAACCCTATTCGGTCAAGTTCTTCTTGAGGAGATATTTTTGCAAATCCAGGTTTTGTACTATGAGCTCCGATGTCAATAAAATCAGCACCGTCCTCAATCATCGATTCGATGGAGTTGAACACCTTTGATTCATCAAAAGTATTGTCTTTTTTTAGAAATTTGCCACCGTCAAAAAAAGAGTCAGGTGTTAGGTTTAATACTCCCATGACTTTTGGGGTAGAAAGATCTAACTCTTTTTTTGGAAAGAGCATGTTAAAAGGCTTTAGACTTGTTCTGCTGGATCCTTAATCGGAGGCTCTTCTCCTTTTTTATTATCCTTACCAGAAGAAATGTCATCGTCATCATTACTTCTTGGCTTAGCTCCAGCCATGATGTCATCTATCTGATCGCTAGTAAGGGTTTCAAGCTCTACAAGTGATTCAGCCATCATATGAAGTTTATCCAAATTGTCTTTCAAAACCTTTGTAGCTTTCTTATAACACGTATCGATGATTTTTTTTGATTCTTCATCAATTAAGTTTGCAGTTTTATCTGAAACAGACGTTGATTTTGAGCCTGCGCTTCTTCCAAGAAAAGGTTCATCACCCTCTTCGTCGTATTTAATAGGGCCCAGTTTTTCTGACAAACCCCATTTGGTCACCATATTTCTTGCAAGTTCTGTTGCTCTCTCTATATCGTTAGATGCTCCAGTTGTTACGCCGCCTTCGCCATAAATTAGTTCTTCAGCAATTCTTCCTCCAAACAACCCACAGATTCTGTCCAGGATAGATTCTTTGCTGTAACTATATTTATCTTCTTCAGGAAGAAAAACAGTTACTCCAAGAGCCCTTCCACGCGGGATTATTGATACTTTATAAACCGGATCATGGTGCTCTAAGGCTCTTCCAACGATGGTGTGACCTGCTTCGTGATAAGCAGTTTTGGTTTTTTCATCCAAACTCATTACCATGCTTCGTCTCTCGGCACCCATCATTACTTTATCTTTAGCAAGTTCTAATTCTTCCATGGAGACTTTCTTTTTACCGGATCGAGCAGCAAACAGAGCGGCTTCGTTAACTAAGTTAGCTAAATCGGCACCTGAAAAGCCTGGCGTTCCTCTTGCGATGAAAGAAGTTTCAACATCCTTATCAATTGGAACTTTTCGAACATGCACATTAAGAATCTGTTCTCTACCTTTGATGTCTGGAAGTGGTACTACAACCTGGCGGTCAAATCGTCCGGGTCTCAATAAAGCAGGATCTAGAACATCTGGTCTGTTTGTAGCAGCGATGATGATAATTCCTTCGTTAGCTTCAAAACCATCCATCTCTACTAAGAGTTGGTTAAGTGTTTGCTCTCTTTCGTCATGACCACCGCCTAAGCCTGCTCCTCTATGACGACCTACTGCATCAATTTCATCAATGAATACAATACAAGGTGCTTGACGTTTAGCTTGCTCGAACATGTCTCTAACTCTAGAAGCTCCAACACCGACAAACATTTCTACGAAATCAGAACCTGAAATTGTAAAAAATGGCACTTTAGCTTCTCCAGCTATTGCTCTTGCAAGCAAAGTCTTACCGGTTCCAGGAGAGCCAACCATTAAAATACCTCGAGGAATTTTTCCACCTAGTTTTTGAAATTTCGAAGGATCTCTTAAAAAATCAACCAGTTCTTGGACTTCTTCTTTTGCTTCTTCTACGCCGGCTACATCTCTAAATGTTGTTTTAACTTTCCCGCCTTCCAGCATTCTCGCTTTGCTTTTACCGAATGACATTGGGCCACCGCGACCTCCCATGCCTCCTTGCATTTGACGCATGAAGAAAAAGAAGATGGCTAAAATTATGAGAATCGGAAAACTAGCAACCAAAAGTTGTGTCCAGATGCTCTCTCTTTGAGGTTCTTCACCTAAAACTTCGACTCTGTGTTCAAAAAGATCCGTCATTAATTGATCGTCTTGAACATAAATAGGACGAGTTGTTGTAAAAGAGTTTCCTTCTTGAGTGATCCCTTCGATGGTATAGCCGTCACCTTTAAAAGATACTTGGGAAATCTGATCTTTATTAACTAAAGAAACAAATTCAGAATAATTCATATTCTGTGAGGGACTTTGATTGTAAATGTTTTGGATAGCAACAAAGGTGATACCTGAAATTGCTAGCCAAACTAAAATATTTCTCATTAATTGCGACATAATTCTTACTTTTTAAATTTTCCTAATAGATAACATTCCTTTGAACTTGTTCTGGATGCTTCTGGTTTAATTCTTACTACCTCTTTAAAGTTTTCTTTCATATATTCTTTCAAATGATCAAAAGAATTACCTTGAAAACATTTTGCTAGAAAAGAACCTCCTTTTACAAGATATTTATTTATTAGATATATCTCTATATTCAAAAGTTCAATCATATTTTCTGAGTCGGTAATACCTATACCACTTATATTGGGGGCAATATCAGATAAAACAAGGTCGAAATTGTCATAGAGGTCGTCGTCATTAACTTCCAATAAATCCTTTTGCAGAAAGGTTATTCCCTCAATTTTAGCCATAGAAAGTATATCTATGCCTGTAATGGATGCTTTTCCTTTTGTAAGCTCTTTTACAACTTGAATCCAACTACCTGGGGCGCAGCCAATATCTAAAATATTTTGATTTTGTTTGATTAAATTGTGCGACTTATGAATCTGCTTTAACTTGTAAGCTGCTCTAGATCGATAGCCTTCTTTTTTTGAAAGCTTATTAAACCTTTCTCCGCCGGTGTAGTTAGGATTTTTGGTCAAATCATTTATGCTTAATAGCTACTATTTCGTATTCTTGAGGGCCAGCTGGACTTTCAAACTTAGCGATATCACCCTCACCCTTTCCTATAAGCGCTCTTGCTAAAGGAGAGGAGAAAGAGATTTTACCTTCATTTACATTAGCTTCATCTTCGCCAACTATTTTGAAAATCACTTCTTCATCTTTTCCTAAGTCATAAAGATCCAACGTGACGCCAAAAATTACTTTGCCGGAAGGCGCTATGGCAGTTACATCTATAACCTGAGAATTAGTTAATTTGGACTCTATCTCTCTGATTCTTGCTTCTGTCAGCCCTTGTTGTTCTTTGGCTGCATGGTATTCAGCATTTTCCTTCAAATCGCCAAGCTCTCTGGCTGCAGCAATTTCTTTGGACAATTGGATTCTTACATTTTTTGTAA
>CABXSA010000003.1 GCA_902514765.1 uncultured SAR86 cluster bacterium
TGTCTCTTCACATTCTAAAGAGGTATCTTGAATTAGCTCTAAGATTACTTTTCTAGTTACTCCTGGAAGGATATTTTCTGTTAAGGGCGGCGTAACAATCTTATTATCAAAACAACAAAAAACATTACTTACCGCACCTTCAGTGATGAATCCATTTTCAAAAAGAATAGTCTCAAAAACTGCTTGATGTTTGGCCTCAGATCTATAAATGACATTGGCTAATAAAGAAGTTGCCTTTATCTGACTTTTTCTCCATCTAAAGTCTTCTAATAAAATTGCCTTCTCACCAGAACTTGGAGAAAACTCTGTTTTTAGTTCATGAGAAGATATAAAAATGGTTGGTGTTAAATCATCACTTGGAATATGGTCTCTTACAGTGTCTGTACCTCTGGAAATTTGGACATAAATTACCTGGTTGAAAAATTTATTTTTGGAAATTACTTCTAGAATTATTTCTTCTAGATCAAATTGATCTGATAATGAATACTTTAAGAAAGAGATATTTTTTTTTAATCTAGTCAAATGAGCGTCAAGTTCGAAGGGTTTTTTATTTACTGCAATGATTACTTCATAAATAGCATCCCCAAAAAGAAAGCCTCTATCCAATGGTGAGATTTTTGCATTTTGAATGTCTAAAAATTCGTTGTTTAAAAAACAAATTGACATTAATTTATTTCATCTTGCATAAAGAAGCTGTAAATGTAGAACATAAAAGACTCTAAAGTCGATAAGAAGATGCCTTTTCTTTGCACATTACTTACTGCAACTAAATCTACAGATTGAATGGTTTCTCCATCAACTTTGATATCTAATCTGTCTATAACAGAATTCTTCAATACTGGAGCTTTTACGCCCAAATTCTTTGATGCCTCAATGGTAAGCCTGTCAAAAGAAGGCTTAGTTAATGTTATAAAGATATCTTTCTCAGGACCAAGTTCCAATTTATCTTCAATTCCACCCCATACATCAACGATTGATATTGGTTGATATTTAGCGATTATTTTTTTTGTTTGATAATATTTGAAACCATAATCTAGCAATCTTCTGGTATCTTGAAGTCTCGATTTTTCAGAGGCGCTATTAAGGACTATCGAAATTAGCCGCATATCTGCCCTTTTGGATGAGGCTACCAAGCAATATCCTGACGCTCTAGTATGGCCTGTTTTGATACCATCAATTGAGTCATCTTGCCAAAGTAAGCTGTTTCTATTTAATTGTCTAATATCATTGTAGGTAAATTCTTTCTCGCTGTAGATTGAATACTCATCAGGAAAATCTCTTATTAAAACTATGCTTAATTTTGCTATATCTTCAGCTGTTGAATAGTGATTAACATTTGGCAAGCCAGTTGGATTTGTAAAATTCGTATTTTTTAACTCCATTCTTTGAGCATACTCATTCATAAGACTTGCAAAATCCTCTTGGGTTCCTGCTATATGTTCAGCTAAAGCACAGGCAGCATCATTTCCAGATTGGATAATCATGCCGCGCATCAAATCTTCTATAAGTACCTTTTTGCCTTCTTGGATAAACATTCTCGAGCCTTCCATGCGCCAACATTTTTCACTTACTGTTGTGGAGTCTTTTATGTTTAAAAATCCTTGTTTTAAATAATCAGCTACTATGTAACTCGTCATAATTTTCGTAATGCTCGCCAAACCTGTAGAGGCTTCTGGGTTTTGTTGAGCGATTATTTTATTTGACTCAGCATCAATTAATAAAAAACTTGAAGCGGTAATTTGCGGTAATTTCGGAATTAAAGTTTGTGAGAAAGTAACAGCAGAGAAGATAAAACTTATAAAGAGAAATTTTTTCATATTTTTACTCTATACGCATAATCAATTTCCTGACTCAAAAGAAAGACGGCCATGACATAAAAAGAGCTCCTATTATAGCGTGATAAAACATATAAATTTTTATGGCCTAACCAAAATTCTTTGTCTTCAAAATTTATTTGTAAATATTTTTTTTTGGATAAATTTATTTTAGATACAAGTTCTAAGGCATCTGGTTCTTTTAAAGAAAGAGATGTCTTAAATTTTGAATTCACATCATTTTTTGTGAGAGCCTCTGCAATAGGAGCATTTCTTTCCCAGCCATGCCTACTCAAATAATTTGCAACGCTACCAATTGCATCAATAGGGTTTGTTACAATATTTCTTATGCCGTCATCATCAAAGTCAATAGCATAAGATCGATAAGAGCTCGGAATAAATTGGCCATAGCCCATGGCTCCAGCATATGACCCTTTCATAACCAAAGGATCAAGTTTTTCTTCTCTGGCAAGCAAAAGAAAATCTTCTAATTGTTTGGTGAAAAATTTGCTTCGTCTTGGATAGTCAAAGGCAAGAGTTGATAGCGAATCAATTACTCTTTCCCTGCCAGTAATGGAACCATAACTAGATTCAATACCGATGATAGCTGCAATAATTTCCTTAGGAACTCCGAATTCTCTTTCTGCTTTTTCAAACTCTGGCAAAAATCTCTGAAGAAAGCTTACTCCATTGTTAATTCTCATAGGCGAAACTAATCTAGATTTATATTGAGACCAAGAAAATTTCTTTTCTGCAGGTCTATTCATGGAATTAATTATTTTTTCTTTTTTTTCAGCGCTTTTGAAAATTTCTACCAAATAAGATTTTTCAAATTTATATTTGGAAACCATTTCATCTATGAAAGATAAGGTTTCGGAGCTTTTTGAATAATCCAAATGAATTAAAGGCATAAAAAAGGCTAAAAGCAAAAGCAAACTTATTTTTTTCAAGTCGTTCTCCTTAAAGATAAAATTATACCGATAGTAATCATATTAACCACTAGAGCTGTCCCGCCTTGACTGATGAATGGCAAAGGCATGCCTACTACGGGAAATATACCAACTACCATTGAAATGTTTAACGTTATGTAAGCAGCTAATATAATTGAGAGCGTCGCTGATACCAATTTTGCAAATTTTGAATTGCTGCTTTTAGCAACATATAAGAGACGATGAATTAAAAAAGCATAAAGAAGAAAAAGGCAAAGAGCGCCTAAAAATCCAAACTCCTCGACAATTACCGCAAAGATAAAATCAGTGTGACTTTCGGGGATGAAATCTAGCTGGCTCTGACTGCCTTCCATATAGCCTTTCCCAAAAAATTGTCCAGATCCTATGGCAATCTTTGATTGGGCAATATTCCATCCAGAACCTAAGGAATCAGCTTCGGGGCTTAAAAAGGTATAAATTCTTTCTTTTTGATAATCCATTAAGCTCATCCAAAGGAAAGGTAAGATGCCAATGCCTCCTAAAAAACTATAAATAATAAATTTCCAAGGAAGGCCTGATAAAATTATTGGCATTATCCCAGAGAGCAAAACTATCGCTGAGGTACCAAAATCTGGCTGCAGAAAAACTAGAATAAAGGCTGCCAATGTCGTAACTAGGACAATCATCCAGTCGGATAATTTTATCTGAGGATTTCGTGTTAAATATGCTGCTGCAGAAATTGGCAATAAAAACCTCATTAACTCAGAAGGTTGAAACCCAATGAAACCTAAATTTATCCATCGATTCGTAGTTCCAGAATTTGGCAAAACTAAAACTAAAATTAAGAAAAAGAAACCTATCCAGACCGCATTTAAATATATAGGTTCCATTTTTCTAAAATTTGAAATTGCAGCAGTAATCATCAGGATTACACCAAGAAGAAAGTATATTGCTTGTCTCAGTACCAGAGAAAATGAGCCGCTAGCACTATAAATCATTGCTAATCCAAAAAGACCCAAAAGGATAACCGCCAAAACAATAGAATAATCAAAATTCAATAAATTTTTTCTTTTATTCAATCGAATATCTACTGAAAAGCTCAGAGGTTTATTCTGCATTAAATTCTCCTGTGTAAAAATTTATTGCAGATTTAACAATTGGAGCTGCAACTTCACTTCCTGACTCGCCATTTTCTATGATAACCGCTACAACAAGTTTTGGATCTTCTACTGGCCCATAGCCCACGAAAAGAGCATGATCACGTAATATAGGATTTTCACGAATTGCATCGTATTCTTTTCCTGGAAGAATACTTTTGATTTGTGCAGTACCGGTTTTTCCAGCAATAATAACTGAATTTACATCAAAAATTTTATGAGCCGTTCCATTTCTTGCAGAAATCACGTCGACAAGTGCTTGTTCCATTTTTTCCCAGGCTTTAGTATTGGAAAGTTGAATTTCAGATACTTTTTTTGGCCTAAAAGACTTTTCGTCTTCTGGTTGAATGAATTGAGGCTGATAAATTACTCCTCTGTTTGCGAGACCAGAGTAAGCCATAGCTAATTGAAGTGGGGTAGCTAAAATATAACCTTGTCCTATTCCTAAATTTATTGTGTCACCTTTGAACCAAAAATCTCCTTTGTAACCTAATTTCCATTTTTTATCGGGAAGGAGGCCATTAGCCTCAAAGTTAGTAAGTCCTGTTTTTTTACCAAAACCAAAACTTTCAAGCATTGGCCTTACTCCTGATAGAGTTAAGTCATAAGCAATGGTATAAAAATATACATCAGAGGATTCTGCTATCGCCTTCCTCATATCTACTCTTCCGTGTCCATTCTCTTTCCAGCCACGATAAGGCCTTGGATCTCCTTCGACATAAAATTCACCATCGTCTTTAATTTTTTTATCCCAACTAATTACTTCATTTTCTATTGCAGCAAGACCCACAAAGGGCTTCAAAGTTGATGCAGGAGGATATTGACCGGAAACGGCTCTGTTAAAAATTGGACTTTCTTTATTTGAAAATAAACTTTCTACCTCATTAGCATCCACAATTGAATTTAATATATTTGGATTAAACGAGGGGGAACTAATTAAAGCTCTAACCAATCCGGTTTTTGGCTCTAAGGCTACTAAAGCTCCTTTTCTGTTTTCAAAAAGCTTAAAGAGATGATCTTGTAATTTTTGATCAATTGTTAAGTAAATGTCTTTTCCGTCTTGTGCTCCTTCAGTATCTAAAACCCTTACTAATTTTCCTTTAACATCCCTTTCTTGAGTTTGAATACCAGGTACGCCTCTTAAAATGGTGTCATACTCTTTTTCAATACCCGTTTTTCCAATCTGAATATTCTGTAATTCTGCTAGTAGCTTGTCGCTTCTAATTTCATCCGAAGAAATATCTCCAACATAACCTAATACATGAGCCAAAGTTTCTTCATGGAGAACGTACCTTTTAAGAGTGGCTTTGACTTCGATACCTGGAATTGAATCTAAATTTACTTTGGCTTTAGCATTCTGTTCTTCATTAAGAGCCTTTACCAAAGGAAAGGATTCAAACTTTTTTACTTTTTTTGCCCCCCTCAAGAAGTTTTCTTCCAGAAGATCATAGGGCATATCTAATAAATTAGATAACTTTGAAATTGTTTTTGAAGAATCTTCAATATAAGCGGGAGTAACGTAAAGATCACTCTGGACTATATTTTCAGCTAATAAAGTACCTTTTCTGTCATATATGAAACCTCTTACAGGATTAATGGGTTTTTGATAAATCCTATTTGACTCAGCTATTGTTTGATACTTATCTCCTTGAAACAAAGTTAAGTTTAAAACTTGAAAAAGTGAAATGGAAAAAAGAAAAATAAAGGGTGATAAAAAAAATAAAGCCCTTGAATATTCTTCTCCTGTTTTGAATTTTTCTCTGGAAAAATTTTTCATTTCAATTCAAAGCTGGATCCCAAAGACTTTCCAAGTCATATAAAGCTCTTGAGTCCTTGGACATAATGTTTATTACAAAATCTCCCAAGTCTAAAAGAATCCATTCATTAGAATTTTGGCCTTCAACCCCGCTGATTGATATTTTATTAGTTTTCAAGTCTTCTAATAATTTATCCTTTATTGCTGACATGTGACGGGAAGAAGTTCCTGATGTTATGACCAAAAAATCTGTAAAACTGTTTAATTTTGATAAATCTAAAAATATTGTATTTTGTGCCTTTATCTCCTCTAAACAATTTTGAATAATTTTTTTTGATTTTTTGGGCATTTAAATTTTATAAAGAGATTTTTTTGAAATGTATTCCAATACTTCATCATCAACCAATCCTGTTAGGTTTTTATTATTCATTAATTTCAGTCTTACCTCTGTTGAAGATATATTTATTAGGTCATTTTTTAAAATGAGAATTTTTCCATGACCAGAAAAAAAATCATCAAAATTAGAAGATATTTTACTTTCTAACTCTTTATTCAGTTCGAAACTGTCATTCAATTTTCTTTCTAAAACTAAAAGTGAACACAAAGACAAAATGTTTTCCCAATTTTTCCAAGTTGTAAAGCTATATAGAGAATCCAAGCCTATAATTAACGATAAATGTTTTTCGGGATGAACGTCTTTCAGATATTTAAGTGTCTCGAAAGTATAAGATTTAGTTTTATTATTTAATTCAAATTCATTTAACTTAATATTTTCAAGTTGTTTCAAAGCTATTTCAAGCATTTTTAAACGGTGCTTCTCATCAATTTTAATATCTTTGTTATGCGGTGATAGATAATTTGGAATCACTTCGATTTCATCAATAATTTTTAAATCACTAATGTACTTTAGAGATTGCGTGTGACCTTTATGAACTGGATCAAACGCTCCGCCAAAGATGCCCAATCTTTTTATCATCAATTAAGATCTAAGTTGTCCTTGGCCTTTGATTACAAATTTCTGACTTGTTAAGCCTTCCAATCCAACGGGTCCTCTAGCATGCAACTTGTCTGTAGAGATTCCTACTTCAGCTCCAAGACCATACTCAAATCCATCTGCATAACAAGTTGGTAGATTATGCATGACCGATGAAGAATCTACTTCATTGAAAAAAGTTTCTACTGCCGATGAATTCTCAGAAATAATAGAGTCAGTATGGCCAGAGCCATACATGTTTATATGTGAGATTGCTGATTGAAGATCTTTGACAATCTTCACAGAAAGAATTGGAGCTAGATACTCCGTAATCCAATCTTCATCTGAAGCAGATTTAACGTCGATAATTTTTTTTGTTTTTTCACAACCTCTTATTTCTACACCCAATTTATCTAACTCTGATTTAATCTCTGGTAAAACTTTCGCTGCTACTTTTTCTGAAGTTAGCAAAGTTTCCATTGTGCCGCAGATTCCATAACGATACGTTTTTGCGTTTATGGATATTTCTACGGCTTTTTTTAAATCGGCATCTTTATCGATAAAGACATGGCATAAGCCTTCATAATGTTTGAGGACTGGAATTTTGGCTTCTTCAGAAACAACTTTTATTAAACTTTTTCCACCTCTGGGAATTAACAAATCAATATCTCCTTCCCGCTTTATCATTTCTCCAACAAGTTTCCTATCTTGATTTTTTACAAGCTGTATAGAGTATTTTGGCAATGAAGCTTTTTCCAAACCATCTTGCATGCATTCCTCGATTATAGAGTTAGAATTTGCAGCTTCAGATCCTCCTCTTAAGATACATGCATTTCCAGACTTCAGGCATAATGCAGAAGCATCTGCTGTAACATTTGGTCGAGATTCATAAATAATCCCTACCACACCTAGAGGAACTCTCATTTTTGATACTTCAAAACCAGATGGCGAAGTATGAGATTGATCAGTTTGACCTACCGGGTCATCTAAATTTACAACTTTATCTAATCCGGAAATCATTGAATCTATCCTTTTTTCATTCAACTCAAGTCGATCAACAAATGAATCTTGCAAGGCTTTCTGACTCGCTAATTCCATGTCGATTGTATTTGCATCTATAAGCTTTGCTTTGTTTTTTAATAAAAATTCAGCAGCATATTTTAGCGCGTCATTTTTTTTCGCTTTCGTAGATCTCCTTAATTCAATCTTTGCTTCTTGAGCTTGCTCACAGATTAAATCTAACTCTGAAAAAGATGTTTTTGCACTCATGTACTGTATTATTGCAATAATTTAATTATCTGCCTATGTTCGATTCTATCCTTTCGTTTTTAGAAACCAATCCTGATTGGGTAAATTGGGCTATTTTTACTTTGATTTTTGTTGAATCATTATTCATTGCTGGTTTGTTTACCCCGGCCTTGCTTATTGTACCTGGGATTGGCGCTCTTGCAGCTAGTGTAGGTATTAGCGCATTTGAAATTACTTTTTATGCGACCATGGGAATGATTTTTGGGGACTCTGTTAGCTATGGTCTTGGAAAGTTAGTTGGGAATAAGTTATTCGAATGGGTACCTAGTGACTATCATGGCTATGTTAAACAAGCTCAGAAATTTATGAAGAAATATGGAATTTTAAGTGTAGCGTTAGGAAGATTTATAGGTCCCTTAAGATGTGTTGTACCATTTACTGCTGGTTCTTTAGGAATGAAACCAACAATTTTTTTTCCGGTGACTATTCTTTCAGCCCCAACTTGGACTTCTTTATACGTTTTAAGCGGATATTTTTTAGGTGTCGCTTTTATAGAATATTTTAATTATGCTTTGATAGGATTGATTCTTGCAATTACTATTTATACTGTATACGTGGATCCTATGAATTTGCGAGAGGACAAAAAAAATGACTAAAAGAGAAAGTAATAATAAATTTTTATCCGGAAACTGGTATCCAGTAGAAGAAACTTCTACAACTGAATTAAAAATTACAGGTGAATTACCTAGAGAACTATCAGGTCTATTTCTCAGAAATGGGCCTAATCCAAAAGAACCAATAAATCATGAAAATTATCATCCTTTTTTTGGCGACGGGATGATTCATGGCATAAGAGTAGAAGATGGAAAGGCTCTTTGGTATAGGAATAAATTTGTGACCTCGCCTTTTGGTTTTGGTCCCAATACTCATGTGCTTAAACATGGCGAAAAAATTTATGCCTTAGTCGAGGGAGGAGTATCTCCAGTTATTATAGACTCTGAAATGAATTTTCTTGAAGATGAGCCTTTTCCAGCAGCAGATAACAAAAGATTTACTGCCCATCCAAAAATTGATTCAGATACTGGTGAAATGCATGCCGTGAGTTACGATTTTGGGGAATACGTAAATGGATTAGGCCAAGTTCATTATGTAACTATAGATAGAAACGGCAAACTAATAAAAGATCAAATCATTGATACACCAAGCAGACCAATGGTTCATGATTGTGCTATTACCAAAAATTATGTTCTTATTTTTGATCTTCCTGTAACGTTTAATCTTGGTAGAAGAGATGATGACAATAATCCCATAGGTGGAGATTATCCTGTAGTGTGGAATGACAAACATACTTCCAGAGTAGGATTACAAAATAAAAAAACTGATGAAATTATCTGGATAGAGGTAAATCCGGGATTTCTATTTCATATAGTTAATTCGTATGAAGATGACAACGGCCAAGTTGTATTAGACTTTTGTCGATACGAAAGACTGTTTGATTTTGATAATCCTCTTCCCATGGGACAAAAACCTTTTCTTACAAGGTGGATACTAGATCCAAAGGCTAAAACATGTTCCGAAGAAATGTTGGACGATAGACCTATGGAATTTTCCAGAGTTCATCCAGATTTTGATGGCAAACAACATCGTTTTGGTTACTTGCTCAATGATGGAAAACTCAACAACTATTTCAAACATGATTTTGAAAAAAGTGAAACCATCGCTCATGATTTTGGCGAAAGTTGCCAAGCTGCTGAGCCGGTTTTTATTCCTAAGAAAAATGCTAAATCAGAAGATGACGGTTTTGTAGTTGGATTTGTTTATGACAAAACAACTGATTTAAGTGATTTTGTTATTTTGGATGCTCAAAATTTTTCGGAAGCGCCACTTGCTAGAGTAACCTTGCCTCAAAGAGTACCTTTTGGATTTCACGGAAGTTGGATTAATTTAGATTAAATTCTTTCTAAAATGGCTTGATGGATACCATCAAATGAACCATTAGATAAACAAATCAAGTGTGAATTGTCTAAATCTAAGCTAGAAAGCTTTCTCAAAAATTCTTGCGTAGTGGAACATGCTTCGATATTTTTACTTCCGCTCTCTAGAGCAGAGATTTGCTTCTTATCTTTTGAAAAAATAAAGACTTGATCGGCTGAAGCAACTGCCTTTGGAATTTTTTTGTCATGATATCCTGAAAGCATCGTATTGGAACGCATTTCCAGAAGACAAATTATCTTCTCGCTTCCAACTTTTTTTCTTAAGCCCTCTAGAGTATATTTGATAGCTGTCGGATGGTGTGCGAAATCATCGTAAACTTTGACGCTGCTTTTGTCCCCAACCAAGTCCATTCTTCTCGTTACTCCGTTAAACTTTGAGAGTGACTCTGCGATATTTTTTGATTTCAAGCCTAAAGATTTACAAACTAAATAACTGGCTAATCCATTTTGCAGACTATGCTCACCAATAGATGACCAACTAATTGACGCTTTTTTCTTTTTGTCTTTGTAAATATCAAATTTAGAGGAATCTGCCGTCACTTTCTTGGCATGCCAGCCTTTGGCAAATTTGGTATTGAAAGGAAGACTTTGGCTGTAAAAACCCATTTTCATGACATTTTTAATATTGATGTTATGTTCAGGAAAAATTAATGTTGATTTGGAAGACATCAATCTCAATAGATGATGAAATTGCTTTTTAATATCACTTAAGCTGCTAAAGATATCAGCATGATCAAATTCAAGATTGTTGATCAAAAGAGTTTTGGGATGATAATGAATAAATTTCGATCTTTTATCAAAAAAAGCAGTGTCATACTCGTCAGCTTCTATGATAAAAAATTCATGAGTTCCTAATGAAGCAGTTGCATCTAAATCTTTCGCTCGTCCAGCAATTAAGTAACCACAATCTACTCCATTATCCAGAAGTACTTTTGTAACCATAGAAGACACTGAGGTTTTACCATGAGTTCCGCTTATAGCTACCACATGTCTCTTGGCTAATAAGTATTTTGATAAAAACTCTGGGCCAGAAATGAAGTCTATACTTTTATTAAGTATTTCTTCGATCATGGGGTTACCGCGCGCTATAACATTTCCCACAACAACCAAATCAATATCTTTGGGCAAATTTTTTGGATTGTATCCTTCGTCAATAGTTATGCCATTTGAAAGTAAGACTTGGTCCATGGGAGGATATACATTCTCATCACAGCCAGAAACTTTAATGCCTTTTTCTGCTGCCAACTGTGCAAGTCCGCCCATAAAAGTTCCGCAGATACCTAAAACATATATTTTCATCTGATGATTATATCCTTTTCCCACAAAACCTTTTTTCAGTTATATTGCCTGAATGACAAAAGTTAAAAACGCCTTCTATGCTCAATCAGGCGGAGTAACAGCTGTAATAAATGCATCTGCATGTGGTGTAATTGAGACTGTAAATAAATCCAAAAAAATACACAAGGTGCTTGCTGGTGAGAATGGCATCCTTGGTGCTTTAAACGAAGAACTTATAGACACTTCAAAAGAATCTAAAACGAATATTGCAAAACTGAAACAAACTCCTGGTGGAGCATTTGGTTCTTGCAGATTTAAATTACAGGATCCAATAAAGCAAAAAAAAGAATATGAAAGATTGTTTGAAGTTTTTGCTGCGCACGATATTGGATATTTTTTCTATAACGGCGGGGGAGATAGTCAAGATACTACTTTTAAGGTATCCGAAATGGCAAAAAAACTTAAGTTTCCATTGAAATGCATTGGAATACCAAAAACAGTTGATAATGATTTGCCTTATACAGACTGCTCACCAGGCTTCGGTTCAGTTGCAAAATACATTGCTACCTCAACTTTAGAAGCTGGACTTGATGTCAAAAGCATGGCTGAAACATCAACGAAAATTTTCATTTTGGAAGTCATGGGAAGACATGCAGGATGGATTGCTGCAGCATCCTGTTTAGCTGCAACTAAAGCAGGTGATCCGCCTCACATTATTTTGCTTCCTGAAGTGCCATTTGAGAAAACTAAATTTATTACTCAGGTCAAACAAACCATTAAAGAGCAAGGCTATTGTGTCATTGTCGCTTCAGAAGGTACTCAAACAAAAAATGGGAAGTTTTTAGCAGACTCAGGGCTAACGGATGCTTTTGGTCACAAACAGCTTGGAGGAGTGGCTCCTGTTTTAGCTGGAATGATTTCAAAGATTGGATTAAAAAATCACTGGGCAGTAGCAGATTATCTACAGCGCTCAGCAAGACACATAGCATCAAAAACCGATCTAGATCAGGCTTATGCTGTGGGAGAACATGCGGTGAAACTAGCTATAGCTGGAAAGACAGCTTTAATGCCAATTATTAAAAGAACAAGTAATTCGCCTTATAAATGGAAAATAGTAACTGCGCCTCTAAAAAATGTGGCTAATATTGAAAAAACTATGCCTAAAAAATTTATTTCTAAAAATGGTTTTGAAATTACTCAAGCAGGAAAAACATATTTAAGCCCTCTAATAAAAGGAGAGGCACCAATAAAATATGTAAATGGCATTCCTGATGTTGCTGAATTAAAAAAGATAAAAGTGAAAAAGAAATTAAATTAGTTTGTCTTATTATCTTTTTCTAGTTCCCAACCAGTCATAAACATCAATCCATCCTTTATTTTTATAAGTCTTGCTTGGGGTGGAAGGAATATCCTCAGGCCTTAAGTTAGAGCTAGCGAATTTTTGCCATTCCCTATAACTATTTAATTTTAATGAATGAACATATTTTTTAGCTAGAGTATAAGATCTAAATTTCTTATTTTTTCAAAAAGATCTGACCAATTTTTTGCAGAAGAAATAAATCTATCTACTTTAATTAAATTCATTATTTATTTCTTTATCTTTTTTACTATTCCAGAAAAACTAAAAACAATTTCCCCTTCGCATTCAATGTAACCTTGTCCAAAAGCAAGACTTCTTGTCTCTTTGGTAATCGTAGTAAATATTTCTACCAAGGAGCCAACCTTTGCAGGTGCAACGAATTCCGATCTAAAACTTATGGTTGCGGCATAATTTTCTTTTGATTCCATCGCAACAGAACACAAACAATAATCCGCAATACTCATCAACATCCCTCCATGAGCAACTCCGCCAGAATTTCCGTTTTCTGGTCTTACCCAAAAAGCCATTATCAAATCTCCTGCTTCATTTCTTTTGTAAAAACCTTGACCGATATTCGCAATATGGTCCTCGGTTTGATTAAGAGTTTCATAACCTTTTGGAGCAGAAAAATTTTTTACCGTCATGATGATGATTTTAACTCAATGTGTATAATTATCCTTTCATTATGGATTTTAAATTAACTGCAGAACAATTAGAGTTACAAAAAGTCGCAAGAGATTTTGCTCAAAAAGAATTAACAGCATTGGCTGATGAAATGGAAGAATCAGCAAATCCTGTGCCAAAGGATGTGCTGAAAAAAATTGGTGAATTGGGCTTTTTAGGAATCAATACACCAACGGAGTATGGTGGACTTGGCCTCTCCAATCTTGATGCCATCATAGTTCTTGAAGAATTTGGAAAGATATCTTCTGCAGTAGGTTGGCCAGTATTTGAAGCAAATGCAGGTCCTGTAAAAGTCATAGAACATTTTGGTTCAGATGCTCTAAAGCAAAGAGTGATTCCCAAAGTTTGTAAAGGTGAGATGGTGGTAGCCGTAAGTATGTCAGAACCCAATGCTGGAACCGGTTTAACCGATTTAAAAACCAAAGCTGAAATCAAAGGAGACAAAATCGTAATAAATGGAACCAAACGTTGGTGTTCAGGTGCCGGTCATTCAGATGGTTATGTAGTTTATGCCCGAATGTCTGATGCTCCTGCTGCAAAAGGTATTGGCGCTGTTTTTGTTGATATCGATACACCCGGGCTGACTTTCGGAAATAGTGAGAGCCTGATGGGTTGGCGTGGAATACCATCCGCAGATATCTACTTCGATAACGTAGAGGTTCCAATTGATAATTTATTGGTTGAGCCCGAAGATGGATTCAAAAAATTAATGGAAACCTTTGACTTAGAAAGATGTGGGAATGCAACAATGGCTTTATCTCAAGCAGCAGCAGCTTTAGACTATGTCAAAGAATACGTTCAAGAGAGGGAGCAATTTGGTAAGCAATTGGTTGATTTTCAAGCAGTTCAAATCAAACTTGCAGACATGCTCATTAGAGTGGAAGCGTCTAGACTCTTGATTCACCGTGCAGTTTTCAATGCCGCTAATGGTTTGCCAGATATATTGGAATCAAGTACTGCAAAATGTTTTGCCAATGAAATCGCAAGAGAAGTCACAACGAATGCAATGCAACTAATGGGCGGTTATGGATTCAACAAAGAATACAAAATGGAAAGACGCGTCAGAGATTCTTTTGGCTGGGGAATTGCGGGTGGAACAATTGATGTTCAAAAAGTAAATATTGCTTCAGCAATGATTGGCAGACGTTTCAATCAAAGAGCTAAGTAATTTAGTCTGCTCGATATTCGCTGATAATTTCTTCCAAACTGCTGACAAATTCTTTTTTTTCTTCTTCGGTTAAAAAATTCCCGACAGGAATTTTTTCTCCCTTGGAAGATATAACAATTTTAATTGGATACCAACGGTGGGAAGGTTTTTCAACAAAAACATATGCCCATTCTCGAATAAACTCCGAAACAGAATCTGGTCGAAAAAGACCTTTTTCAATAGTCAATTTTTCCTTTGTAAGTGTAATTATTTCTTTCTTTGAACTTTTCTTAAATACTACATATAAAGCAGTTCCTACGATTAAGATTTCTAACCCTGCAAAGGGAAGAATAATCGGAGCGCCATAAAAAAAGAAGGTAAGTCCAATGATGGTTATTGGAAAGGAAATTAGTCCTAAAAATAGAAGACTGCCCTGCCAAGAAATTGAACTATTTGGCATTAAAGATAATCTATATCCATTATCTAATTGTTCAGTTATAACCATTAATAAAATACTTTTTTATGTAAAAACAGGCGTAGATTATGATATTTTGATCTTGCAATAGCAAAAGATGAAAAAGATAAATTCTATAAATAGAACTTCCTTGATGCCGAATTATGCTCCTGCATCATTCATTCCTGTTAAAGGAAAAAAATCGGTTATTTGGGACGAGCAAGGAAAGGACTACATAGATTTCGGGGGAGGCATTGCTGTTACTTCTCTAGGTCATTCTCATCCTCAACTAATTAAAGTTTTGAAAGAACAATCTTCAAAGCTTTGGCATGTGAGTAATTACTTGTACAACAAGCCAGCTTTAGAGCTAAGCAGAATGCTTGCTGAAAAAACTTTTGCTGACAAAGTATTTTTTTCCAATTCTGGAAACGAAGCAAATGAAGCGGCAATTAAATTAGCTAGAAAATATTATTTTGACCAAGGCAAACCAGAAAAACATGAAATTATAGTTTTTACGAATGCTTTTCACGGGAGATCAATGTTGAATATAACCGCCGGTGACTCTAAATTCCAAAAAACAGGTTTTGGTCCACTTCTGCAAGGATTCAAGAGAGCTAAATTTAATGATCTTAACTCTGTCAAAAAAATTATTTCCAAAAAAACTGCTGCTATTTTTGTGGAACCTATTCTGGGAGAGTCAGGAATTATCAGAGCAAAAAATCCTTTTTTAGAAGGCCTCAGAAAATTTGCTAATGAAAAAGACTGTCTATTGATATTTGATGAGGTACAAAGTGGTATTGGTAGAACAGGAACGTTAATGGCATACATGGGTTATGGCGTTAAGCCTGATATTTCTACCCTAGCAAAAGGCCTTGGTGGCGGAATTCCGATCGGGGCAACTTTAACAACTAGTAAAATTGCACAAGCTTTTCAACCAGGCACTCATGGCAGTACCTTTGGAGGAAATCCACTTGCCTGCGAAGTTGCAAAAAAAGTTGTAGAAATAGTCTCTTCACAAAAAGTTCTAAAAGGTGTAATGAAAAAAACATTCAACTTTCACGAACAATTAAATAAATTATCAAACAAGTTTGATTTATTTGAAGATGTAAGATCAGCGGGCCTATGGATCTGTTGTGACTTTAAAAAGATAAAGGCAAAAGATTTTATTGATGCCTGTTATAAAAAAGGATTGATATTGGTTCAAGCTGCTGGAGAAAATACAATTAGGATTGCCCCTTCATTAATTATTTCAGATAAAGAGATTGAAGAAGGTTTTAAAAGATTTGAAAAGGCTGTCAAAGCTTTGAAGTGATTACTCAGAGATTACTTCAACTTTATCAACCTTGCGATAACCTTTAGGAAGAAAGTTTCCTTTTCTGCCACGATTTCCTAGAAAATTTTCTAAATCGTTTGGTTTGATAACAAAGTGTTGTTTTCCGCTGTAGAGTTTTATGGACTCTCCTTTTTTAAAAGTTACCAAATACATGAGTTGGTCTTCTTTAGCTTCAAACTTCTTTTTATCAATTGATATGATTTTATTACCCTTACCTTTTCCTAAAATTGGTAATTCGCCTGCTTCGATGATTAACATTTTGCCTTCTTGAGTAATTGAGGCAATGTAATTTTCCTCAACTGCTGAAAGAATTTTAGGTGTGATTGGCTTAGCATTCTTCGCATTCAAAGCCGCTTTACCGGATTTATTTTTTGTTTGCAGGTCTCCTAACTTAACCACAAAACCATAGCCTAAATTAGAAGCTAACACAGCCAAGGTTTCCTCAGATCCTGCAATCACACCGGGAAAAGTTGCTCCGGATTGGGCATTAATCTTTCCTGAAACTGGATCGCCCTGGCCTCTCGCAGATGGCAATTGATGAATAGGTAAAGTATAGGCTTTGCCAAAATTATCCAATAGAACTGCATTTTGGCTGTTTCTTGCAAAAGACGAAGATAAATAAGAATCACCCTCTCTGTATTGCAAGCCTTCTACGTCTACATCATGTCCTTTGGCAGCTCGAATCCAACCTTTTTCTGATAGAACCACAGTCATTGGATCGTTTGAAATGAGCTCTTTTTCATCAAAAGCTTTTGCTTCTTCAGCCTCGGCAAGCATGCTGTTTCTTTCATCGCCAAATTCTTCCTGATCTTCTTTTAATTCTTTTTTGATAAGAGTTTTTAAGCGAGATGCTGAATTAAGTATTTTTTCAATTTCCTTTGCTTCTGCTTTTAATGAATCCCTTTCTTCGATGATGCTTTGTTCTTCAAGCTTTGCCAGCTGGCGCAGGCGAATATCAAGAATGGCGTTTGCCTGAATTTCAGTGAGTTTAAATTTTTTAATTAATTGTTTTTTTGGGTCGTCATGAGTTCTGATTATTTTAATTACCTCGTCTAAATTTAGATAAGCAATCATCAAACCTTCAAGAATGTGCAATCTATCGTTGAGCCAATCTAATCTGTGTTGCAGTCTCCTTTTTACGGTTTGTGTTCTAAAAGTGATCCATTCTTTTAGAATTTCTCTCAAATCAAAAACTTTTGGCCTTCCGCTTAAACCAATCACATTCAGATTAACTCTGACATTCTTTTGTAAATCTGTTGTAGCAAAGAGATGACTCATCAAAGCATCTTTATCAACCCTATTCGATCTTGGTACGACAATAATTCTTACCGGGTTTTCACCATCGCTTTCGTCTCTAAGATCTTCTATTAGATTCATTTTTTTTGAATCAATTTGTGCAGCAATCTGTTCTAGAATCCTTGTCGTTGAAACCTGATATGGAAGAGCTGTAATGACAACCTCGCCATTTTCTATTTCATATGTTGCTCTTAACTTAACTGCCCCTCTTCCAGTCTGATACATTTCCAATAGTTCTTCAGGCGTTGAGATAATTTCTGCCTTGGTTGGAAAGTCAGGGGCTGGAATAATTTTTAATAGCTCTTTTACAGAAAGTTTAGGAGAGTCGATAAGGGCAATAGTTGCATCCACAACTTCATTTAAATTATGCGGCGGAATATCTGTTGCCATACCAACTGCAATACCAGAAGCACCATTGAGTAAAACATTTGGAATTCTTGATGATAAAAATCTTGGCTCTATCAAAGTACCATCAAAATTAGGACCCCAATCTACAGTTCCTTGAGATAATTCCGAGAGCAATACTTGTGCGTAGGCTGAAAGCCTACACTCTGTATACCTTACTGCAGCGAAACTCTTTGGATCATCAAGAGAACCCCAATTTCCTTGTCCTTCTATCAAGGGATACCTGGTAGAAAAATTCTGTGCCATTAAGACCATTGCCTCATAGGCAGCATTGTCTCCGTGGGGATGAAATTTACCTATCACCTCACCGACGGTTCTTGCGCTTTTCTTAAACTTGGAAGTAGATTTCAATCCAATTTCGGACATCGCATAAATTATTCTTCTTTGAACTGGTTTTAAACCATCTCCAATAAAAGGTAGCGCCCTATCTAAAATTACATACATGGAGTAATCGAGATAGGCTTTCTCTGCAAAGCCGCCAATACTTAGGCTTTTCTCTTTACTCATTGATACTTGCCAAATCTCCTTTACTTTCTAACCAACTTTTTCTATCTGGAGCTCTTTTTTTTGAGAGCAACATATTGAACATTGTTGTTGCACTATTTCCTTTTTCTAATTTAAGTTGCAGTAATTTTCTTACGTCTTGGGACATAGTAGTTTCTTTCAACTGAGAAGGATTCATTTCACCCAAACCTTTAAATCTTTGTATTTCGACTTTGGTTCTTTTATTTTGCGATGTAAGCTTTTTTACCAAATCGTCTTTTTCTTTTTCATCCAGGGCATAATAAATATCCTTACCTTGATCGATTCTGAATAAAGGAGGCTGTGCTACATATAACCTACCTTCCTCTACCAAAGGCCTAAAATGTTTGAGAAATAAGGCACAAATCAACGTTGCAATGTGTAGGCCATCAGAATCTGCGTCTGCCAAGATACAAATCTTTCCATATCTCAGACCGTCCAAGACTCTACATCCCGGTTGCAATCCAATTGCCATGCCAATATCTTTTACCTCTTGCGATTGATTTACCGCATCGGTATCAACTTCCCAAGTGTTTAAAATTTTGCCTTTTAAAGCCATAACAGCTTGAAAGTTTCTATCCCTAGCTTGTTTCGCTGAACCGCCGGCAGAATCTCCTTCTACTAAAAACAACTCGGTTTCTTCATAATTAGATGAAACACAATCAGAAAGTTTTCCTGGAAGAGTTACTCCTTTGGTAACTTTTTTTCTCTCTACAGATTTACTTTCCTTTACTCTTTTTTGTGCGTTATCGATTGCAATATTAGCAATTCTTTCAGCGAGTTCTGTTTCCTTATTAAGCCAAATGGCAAAAGCATCTCTTGTAATATTCGCTGCAATAGTTTGAAAGTCTTTCGAAGACAGTTTCTCTTTGGTCTGCCCAGAAAATTGAGGGTCCTTTAGTTTTGCGGAAAGAACATAAGAGGCATTTTTCCAGACATCTTCCGCAGTAACTTTTACGCCTTTAGGAATTAAATTTCGATATTCACAAAATTCTTTTAAAGCATCGGTTATTCCAGTTCGCATACCAGCAACATGTGTACCGCCTTGGATAGTAGGAATTAGGTTCACATAACTTTCAGTAATGCTTTCCTGATCTCGTAATTCCCAAGACACTGCCCAAGCAAGTGAGTTTTCCTCATCCTCGAACTCTCCTTCGATTGGTTCGTCAGGTAGATATTCGCCTTCGCCAAGCGAAGTACTTAAATATTTTCCAAGCCCATCAACGAAACACCATTCTTCTTTAGTCTTATTAACCTCGTCCTTAAATTTTATTTTAAGACCTGGGCAAAGAACGGCTTTTGCTTTCAGGGAATTGGAAAGATATTTTCCAGAAATTTTTTCGGTATCAAAAAATGATGGATCTGCTTTGAATAAAATTTTTGTTCCTGAATTTCTTTGTCCAACACTATCTATAACCTTTAGATCCTTTTTCTTTACACTATCTTTAAATTTAATTTCATATTTTTTTCCGTCTCGTTTTATTTCCGCATCAAGATAAGTTGAAAGAGCATTTACAACTGAAACACCGACACCGTGAAGACCGCCAGAAAAAACGTAATCTTTGTTTGAAAACTTAGCCCCTGCATGCAATCTTGAAAAAATTAATTCTACGCCTGGTACTTTTTCTTCCGGATGAATATCAACTGGCATGCCTCTACCATCATCTTCAACAGATACAGAAAAATCTTTATTTAAGACAACCGAAATTTCTTTTGCATGTCCTGCTAAAGCCTCATCCACACTGTTATCAATCACTTCCATCACCAAGTGATTGGGGCTGGTTGTATCGGTATACATTCCAGGCCTTTTTCTAACGGGCTCTAGACCCGAAAGCACCTCAATGGATTCAGATGTGTAGTCTCTATTAGCCAAGCTTATAAGTGTTCTAGAATATTTTCTGCACTGCTTACTTCAAATGCACCGCCTTTTTCTGCAAGTAAACAATTGATCTTTCCGCCTTCGATAATAGCAGCATATCTCGATGATACTTTCCCAAGACCAAAGCCGCTACCGTCCATAATAAGACCCATGCTCTCTGTGAATTCGCAGTTTCCATCTGACAACATGGTAATTTTATCCGCGTTTAGATTTTTTCCCCAAGCATCCATAACCCAAGGGTTGGTTACTGAAATACAGATTATTTCATCTACTCCTTTAGAAAGAATCTCATCTGCTTTTTCAATAAATCCAGGAACATGATTTACCGAACAAGTAGGAGTAAACGCTCCAGGAACTCCAATAAGAACTAACTTTTTACCTTTGGAGTATTCGTTTAATTGAATTGAATCTATGCCCTCAGATCCTAGTTTTCTCAGAGTAGCATCTGAAATTTGATCGCCTTGTTGTTTCATCTTTAGATTTTACTATAAATTTTACTTCCGGATTCACGGAATTCTTTAGCTTTTGCCTTCATAGAAACTTCTTGTTCTTTTACTTGTTTGGCAGCGTAGTCTCTAACATCCTGAGATATTTTCATAGAGCAAAATTTCGGGCCGCACATTGAACAAAAGTGCGCTACTTTTGCAGAATCTTTGGGCAAGGTTTCGTCGTGAAACTCTCTCGCTCTTTCTGGGTCCAAACCAAGATTAAATTGGTCTTCCCACCTGAATTCAAACCGTGCTTGAGAAAGAGCATTATCTCTTATTTGTGCTGAAGGATGCCCTTTCGCTAGGTCAGCTGCGTGCGCTGCAATTCTATAAGCCATCAAACCTTCTTTCACATCCTCTTTATTGGGTAAGCCCAAATGTTCTTTAGGAGTCACATAACAAAGCATTGCGCAACCATACCAACCTATCATCGCAGCTCCTATTGCTGAAGTAATATGATCGTATCCTGGAGCAATATCAGTTGTAAGTGGGCCGAGAGTATAAAAAGGTGCCTCGGCACATTGTTCCAATTGCTTATCCATGTTTTCCTTGATCAGTTGCATTGGTACATGTCCTGGACCCTCAATCATGGTCTGTACATCATTTTCCCAGGCAACCGATGTTAATTCCCCAAGAGTTTTTAATTCTCCAAATTGCGCCTCATCATTGGCATCTGCAATCGAACCTGGTCTTAATCCATCACCTAAAGAAAAAGTCACATCATACTTTCTCATAATTTTGCAAATGTCCTCAAAACGGGTGTAAAGGAAATTTTCTTCATGATGCGCAAGACACCATTTGGCCATGATAGATCCGCCTCGAGAAACAATACCTGTAACTCTTTCTGCAGTCATCGGGACATACCTTAAAAGCACTCCTGCATGAATAGTGAAATAATCCACACCCTGTTCCGCCTGCTCGATTAAAGTCTCTTCAAAGACTTTCCAAGATAAATTCTCCGCAATGCCATCAACTTTTTCCAATGCTTGATAAATTGGAACGGTTCCAATTGGAACCGGAGAATTTCTAATAATCCACTCGCGTGTTTCGTGAATATTTTTCCCTGTTGACAGATCCATTACCGTATCTGCTCCCCAACGAGTAGACCAAGTGAGTTTTTCTACTTCATCATGAATTGATGAAGACAAGGCTGAATTACCTATATTGGCATTAACTTTAGTTTTGAAGTTTCTACCGATAATCATCGGTTCGATTTCAGGGTGCTTAATGTTTGCTGGTATAACCGCTCTGCCGGTTGCAATTTCTTCTCTGACAAACTCAGGTGTATAAAACTCTGGAATATTTGCTCCAAAGTTTTCTCCAGTATGAAAACGTCCTTCTTTGAGTTTCGAGTTTTTCTCAATATTTTGGTTTTCTCTTATTGCAATGTATTCCATCTCTTGCGTGATGATGCCTTTTCGAGCAAGTGACATTTGCGTTGAATTTTCTTCTCTACTGGATAACCAAGTTAATCTATTTTTTGGAATTCCAAATTCAATATCTATCTCAACTTCAGGATCGGTATAAGGACCGGAAGTATCGTAAACATAGAGTGGTTTATTTTTTTGCTTTCCGTCTGCTGTTAAGGAATCCGTTTGCAAAATTTCTCGCATTGGTACTTTGATCTCGGGTTTAGATCCATCTAGGTAAATTTTCTTAGAACCGGTAAAAGTTTTTGATGCAGTTTCAAGGATTTCCTTGGATTCGGGGATGTTATTGAGGTCTTGGGTTATTATTTTTTTCACTTATTTGATTATTTTAATGGTAAAAAAGGTTACAAAAAATTATCATGTCTTTTCATATCATAATTTAACTCAAGAGGAGCTTCTTTTGGAAAAATTTGTAACATTTCTAATAACTTTATCCCTTTTATTTTTAAGCTCCTATGTTCATTCAGCGAGTTTGGCAGATATTTATGAGCTTGCTCTTACGAACGATCCGCAGCTGAAAATTGATGAAGCAACATTTAATGCTAATAAAGAGATAAAAAATAAAGCCATGGCAGGCTTGCTGCCTAAGTTTTCTCTTAGAGCAGGAACGACATGGAATGAAAATAAAAATACCGAATCAAATGCTGCTTTGTTTACTGATACTCAAGGTAGCAACTCTAATTACTACTCAGCTAATTTGATTCAGCCAATCTTCAGAGTTGATACATGGTTTCAATTTTCTCAGGGCAAGGCATTGGGCGAAGCTGCAGAGGCAAAATTTGCTCTTTCACAACAAGAAACCATCATCAGAATCTCAAATGTTTATTTTAATCTTCTAAAAGCTAAAAAAAATCTTGAAGTCGCGAGATTGGAAGAACAATCTATAAAAAAACAACGAGATCGAACCAAACGACTTTATGAAGAAGGTGTCTCTTCTAAATCTGAATTCCAAGAGGCTCAGGCATTTTATGATTTAGCTAAGGTTTCAAAAATTGCTTCTGAAGGACAACTTGAATTTGCCAGAGAGGCAATGATTTCAATCATCGGAGATGCACCTGACATTAAAGATTTAAATGATGATTTTCCTGTAAGTAAACCAGATCCAGTCGAACAAGATGAGTGGGCTGAATTGGCTTTGGCAAATAGTTTTACCCTCAAAGCTTCTAAGTTAAACGCAGAGGCAGCTAAGAAAAATTCTCAGGCAAAGCTTGCCTCTCATTTCCCAGATATTGATTTGGTTGCAAGCATAACCCAAAATAATTCTAGAGGTATTGTTGATTTTGGTACGGGCATAGGAGGTCCTATTGTTGTATACGGGCCAAATGGAATAGAACAAACTAGATATAGTTTGGAGTTCAATTGGCCAATTGTTACAGGCGGCTTGTTGCATGCAGAAAGAAGAGAAGCTAAAGCCTTAGCAGAGCAAGCAGATCAACAAGAGCTTCTTACAGAAAGATTTGTAATTAGGGATGTTAAAACAAAATTTACTTCAGTATTAACCAATTTAGCCAATGTGAATGCTAGGAAAGCTTCTTTAAAATCCTCAAATTTTGCTCTTAAAGCAACAATGGTCGGTTATGAAGAAAATACCAGAAATATTGTTGATTTGTTAAATGCAGAAAAAAACTATTTTTCTGCACAAAGAGATCTAATTGCTGCTAAGTACGACTACATAATTAGTACTTTAGAATTGAAATTAGCTTCAGGAATTTTATCGCCAGCAGATGTTTATGAGATCAGTGGTTATCTAGATAGTTAATGCCAGAACTGCCTGAGGTTGAAACAACCCTAAGGGGAATAGAAAAAAAAATTCTCAATAAAAAAATTATCTCTTTTGTGCCTCGTGAGAAAAAACTGCGTTGGCTAATTCCTACCAACATAAATAAATTAGTTAAAGGTAAAAAAATTAATACCGCCTTTAGGCGAGGAAAATACATAATTTTTCAACTTGATGAATGTGCCTTGATCATTCATTTAGGAATGTCTGGCAAGTTAAGAGTGTTCAACAAAAAAGTATCCCCAAAGAAACATGAACATTGGGATTTAAATTTTTCCGATAACTGGATACTGAGATATACCGATATTAGAAAGTTTGGCGTTTTAGATTTAACTAAGCAAAATCCCCTGGAACATAGATTATTAAAAGACCTTGGTCCAGAACCATTAGGTAATAGTTTCAATGGATTATATTTATTTGAAAAATCTAGAAAAAAATCTGTGGCAGTCAAACAGTTCATTATGAATGCAAAAATTGTGGTTGGTGTTGGAAACATTTATGCCAATGAAGCCTTATTTAAAGCAGGCATTAGACCTACTAAGCAAGCAGGTAGAGTAACTAAAAACCAATATGAAATATTATCTTCTAAAATTGTTGAAGTATTGAAAGAAGCAATTACTGAAGGAGGAACAACCCTGAAGGACTACAGTAATGCGGAAGAGGCTCCAGGCTATTTCAAGAAAAAATTAGAAGTTTATGGCAGAGGAAAGCAAGATTGCTTTAATTGTAAAAAAGAATTGAAAGAAATTAGATTAGGAAATAGATCAACCGTTTACTGCACTAATTGTCAAAGTTAGCCAAACTTCTTTTTCATTTCTTCCAAAGAAATAGGATCCACAAAAGAAGATACGTCGCCACCCATTTTACAAATTTCTTTTACCAAACTTGAGCTGACAAAGCTATATTCGGTTACTGGTGTCAGAAATACACTTTCGAGTTCTGGCATCATAGCTCTATTCATATTTGCCAATTGAAACTCGTATTCAAAATCGGCAACAACTCGAAGTCCTCTTATTAGAATAGTTGCGTCGTTGTCTTTGGCCAAATCTACGAGCAAACCAGAAAAACCAATAATCTCTACTTGATCGTTTCCCTTGAAAATCCTTTTTGAAATATCAATTCTTTCTTCAAGAGTGAACAAGGGACTTTTTGCTTCACTTGCTGCAATAGCAAGCACGACTTTATCGAAAAGCTTACAAGCTCTTTCGACTAAATCTATGTGTCCTTTAGTAATTGGATCGAAAGTTCCAGGGTATATGGCTTTTTGAGACATAAGAACATTATATTCTATTTAAAAGCCAAGAAGAACTTTCGACCTAAAGATAACGCTCTTCTGTTAAAAAAGATCGTTATTCATTACTTTGTTCCAAGCTTTGACAAAGTCTTTTTTAAACTTCTCTTCAGAGTCGCTTTGAGCATATACCTCAACGTAAGCTCTAAGCTGAGAATTAGAACCAAATACTAAATCTGCTCTTGAAGCTGTTCTAGCTTTCTCACCTGTAACTCTGTCGAATGCTTCATAAGAGTTGCCGGTACCATTTGGTTTCCATTGAACTCTCATATCTAGCAAAGTTTTGAAGTACTCATTTGTTAGCTGATCAGAATTTTCAGATACCAAGCCATAATCACTGGCAGTGATACCCAAAGATCTCATTCCGCCTAAGAGGACTGTCATCTCTGGTGCTGTTAAGCCAAGTAACTGAGCTTTATCAAGCATCATTTCCTCAGCAGTAACGCTCAAACCAGAACGGTGATAGTTTCTAAAAGCATCGGATAAAGGCTCAAGATATTCAAAAGACTCTGGATCAGTTTGATCGTCTGATGCATCTCCTCTACCTGGGGTAAATGGAACCTCCATACCAGAAGCTTTTTCAATTGCTAAGTTTCCTGCAAGGACAATAATATCCGCAACAGAAACGCTAGTTTCATCTGAAACGCCTTGGTAAGCTGTAAGTACTTTTGCTAATTGTTCGGGTTTATTAACTTCCCAGTCTTTTTGCGGAGCCAAACGAATTCTTGATCCATTTGCACCACCTCTCATGTCTGAGCGACGATAGGTATAAGCACTAGCCCAAGCGGTTTCTGTCATTTCTTGAATACTTAATCCGAGTCCAGTAATTTTTTCTTTCACTGCAGCAACATCATAGTCAGTATTACCAGCAGGGATTGGGTCTTGCCAAATCAAATCTTCTTCAGGAACTTCCGGACCTATGTAGTTCGACTTGGGACCCATATCACGATGAAGGAGTTTGAACCAAGCTTTAGCAAAAGCATCGGCAAACTCATCTGGATTTTCATGAAATCTTTTCGAGATTTCTTTGTAACTAGGATCTTCCTTAAGAGCAATGTCAGTAGTTGCCATAATGGTTGGTACTTTTTTTGAAGGATCATGAGCATCAGGAGCCATATCTTCTTCTTTTTGATCTATGGCATACCATTGATGCGCACCAGCGGGACTTTTACCTAGTTCCCACTCGTAACCAAAAAGCAAGTCAAAGTAGCCGTTGTCCCATTTGACAGGATTGGTTGTCCAAGCACCTTCTAAACCACTGGTAATAGAGTCCGCTCCCAAACCAGAACCATGTTTGTTGGTCCAACCTAAACCCATTTGTTCAATTGGCGCACCTTCTGGTTCAGCTTGAACTAAGTCCGCATCTCCAGCTCCGTGGCATTTACCAAAAGTGTGACCACCTGCGATCAAAGCAACTGTTTCGTAATCATTCATAGCCATACGGCCAAAAGTTTCTCTTATGTCATGAGCACTGGCTAAAGGATCTGGGTTGGCATCAGGACCTTGAGGATTTACATATATCAAGCCCATTTGGACCGCAGCCAAGGGATTATCGAGTTCACGTTCGCCTTTGTAGCGTTGATTTTCTAACCACTCATCCTCAACGCCCCAAAGGATGTCTTCTTCAGGACCCCAAATATCATCTCGACCACCACTGAAACCATATGTTTTTCCGCCCATAGACTCGATTGCCACATTTCCTGCAAGGATCAAAAGATCTGCCCAACTTATTTTGTTGCCATACTTTTCTTTTATCGGCCAAAGCAATCTTCGTGCTTTATCTAGATTACCGTTATCAGGCCAGCTGTTGAGTGGAGCAAACCTCATAGCTCCTGTACCTCCGCCTCCACGACCATCTGTACTTCTGTAAGTTCCAGCAGCATGCCATGTTAAACGAACAAAAAATGGACCGTAATGACCATAATCAGCAGGCCACCAGTCTTGAGAGTCTGTCATTAAGTAGTTTAGGTCTTTTTTTAAAGCCGCGTAATCTAGTTTTTGAAATTCTTCACGGTAATTGAAATCCTCTCCAAGTGGATTGGATTTTCTATCGTGTTGATGAAGAATATTTAAATTCAATGCGTCGGGCCACCAATCTTTATTGGATTGGCCGGTTGAACTATTACTTGTCATTGCCCCATGCATAACGGGGCATTTTCCTTCTGTTTCAGACATTTATTTCACCTCATATAAAAAACAAATCTATCTAATATTAAACTATCTTTTTATGTATTGTAAAATATGAATATTTCTTATTTAATGTTCTAGAAAATCGAATATAAATGGTTAGTATCAAGCAAATAAATTATGCCTTAGCAGTTGAAAAAGAGATGCATTTTAAAAATGCTGCAGATAAGTGTTTTGTCTCTGCTTCCACATTGAGCAACGCAATATCAGAAATGGAAAAACAACTGGGTTTTGAAATTTTTGAAAGAAATAATAAAAAAGTAATTGTTACTAAACTGGGTGAAGAAATTTTAAAGAAATATAAAAACATTAAGTTGCAATTGGAAGACATTCAAAAAATTTCTGAAAATAATTCACAACCGCTTTCACACCCTATATCTCTGGGAGTCATCCCGACCGTAAGTCCCTTCCTAATGCCATATGCCATCAAGTCTTTGAGTACTAAATTTCCTAAATTGAATTTAAACATTTCTGAAGGTCAGTCAAAGGATCTCATTGATAAAGTCAAAAACGGTGATTTGGATATGGCCATTCTTGCACTGCCCTTCAAGCTACAAGGTTTAATACCGATAAAATTTTGGGCAGAAGACTTTTTTTGGATAACTAAGAAAAATGACGCTCGCTCCAAAGATAAAGAAATAAGGGCCAGTGCACTTGATCTGTCTGAATTGTTGTTACTAGAGGAAGGACATTGTCTAAAAGATCACATACTGTCTGCGTGCAAGATGACGAAGCAAGCAAGCAATATTTCTTTCAAAGCCTCTTCTTTAAATACCCTAATACAATTTGTAAAAAGCGGCATGGGCACTACTTTGGTGCCAAGGATGGCTATTGGTCAGTTGATGTCGGGTAATCCAGACCTTAAAAAATTACATCTCGACGAATCTGGCCCTCACAGAGAAATAGCAATAGTCATAAGACCTAATTATGGAGGCATCCAAGATGTCGAATTGCTTAGTGCAGAGCTAAAGAAAATTCTTCAAGAAAATTCTAGTTAAGTTCTTCGGAAGTAGATTCTAAAACCTTAATTCTCAACTTTAAAATTTGTCTTTTGTTTGCAGCTAAAACAGTGAAGTGAAAATTCTGTATTTCGATTGAGTCATTTACTAAAGGAATTTTTCCAAAAGCATTTAAGACAATTCCACCGATGGTATCAAAGTCTATTGCTTCAAAACTTGAAGAGAAGCGATCGTTGAAAGTTTCAATTTCGGTTAAGGCTGAAACATTAAACTCATTTTCGGTCAATTGAATAATATCTTCAGATTCACTGATATCAGTTTCGTCAACAATTTCTCCAACAATTTCTTCTAAAACATCTTCAATAGTAACGATCCCACTAATTTCACCAAACTCATCAACAACTGCAGCCATGTGACTTCGGTTCGTTTTGAATTCCTCCAAGAGTATGTTTATTTTTTTACTTTCAGGAATGAAATTAATTGGTCTTAAAATCTGAGACAAATCGAAATTTATATTTTCGTCTTGTCCCAATAGACCAGGACCAAATTTCAATAAATCTTTAGCCAGCAAGATGCCTTTTATTTTCTCTTGAGGCTCATCAAAAACTGGAAACCTTGAATGAGCTGATTCAAGAATTCGAGGCAAAAATTCAGCTAAACCTTCTGTTTCTTTGATGGATATAACTTGAGTTTTTGGCACCATCACTTCTTTTACTGGAGTAGAAGAAAAATCAATGGTTTCTTCCATCATATCCAAAACGTCTTTATCAATGAGATTGTTTTCCTCTGCATCCCTTAAAACAGAGGTTAACTCTTCTTGATTTGATGGCTTGAAGGAAATCTTGATGTGGAAATCCCTAAAAAAGCTTTTAATGCGTTGTATTAAGCCCAACTTTTCCGGCTGGGCACTTATACTTGGAGGTTCTTCTTTCATTATTTAATAAGGTCTCTCGCCAAGACAGCTGCTGATAATATCATCTTCTACTTGTTCCATCTCTTTTTGTTCGCCTTTTTTTTGATGATCAAAACCGAAAAGATGAAGCACGCCATGGACAATCATATGTTTCAACCTAGTCTCAACAGCTTTTTTATACATTTTTGCTTCTTTTTCAATTTGACTTATACATATAGCAATCTCACCAATTAACCTTTCTTTACTTTCAGGAGTTTCTTGGTTGTTGGTAAAAGCCAAGACATTTGTCACGCCTACTTTGTTATAAAACTTCTCGTTCAACATTTTAATTTCTTCTTCTGATGTATATTTGATGTTGATTTGACCACTTTCAAGTTCTTTAAAGCCAATCTTTTTTAAAACAACATCAATGAGTTTTTTTATTTCCTTTTTCTTGAAAGGCTCAGGAATTTTTTTATAGTGATCGTTAATTAGCTCAATCTTCATTATTTTTTGAATTTTTTTCATAAGCCTCGATGATGCTTTGTACCAGGTTGTGTCTGACTACATCTTTGGATGCAAAATGGAAAAAAGAGATTCCTTTTTGACCTTCTAAAATCTTTACAGCATCTGCTAGACCGGACATTTTTTTAGACGGTAGGTCTATTTGAGTAACATCTCCAGTAACAACCGCTTTGGAATTGAAGCCCAATCTTGTTAAAAACATTTTCATTTGCATGGAAGTACAATTTTGAGCTTCATCTAAAATTAAGAAAGCATCGTTTAAGGTTCTCCCTCTCATATAAGCCAAGGGTGCCAATTCAATATTCCCTCTTTCTATGAATTTGTTAACAGTTTCAAAGCCCAACATTTCATTCAAAGCATCATAGAGTGGCTGCAAATATGGATCTACTTTTTGAGCCAAATCACCTGGCAAGAAGCCAAGTCTCTCACCAGCCTCTACCAATGGTCTAGTCAAAATAATTTTATTAATTTTCCTCTGAATAAATAAATTCACAGCAACCGCGACAGCCAAATATGTTTTTCCAGTACCGGCTGGTCCGATGCCAAAAGAAATATCATGAGAAGAGATAGAGTTGATAAAATCTTCTTGTGATTGGTTTCTTGGAATGACCTCTAATTTTGGTGTTGTAAGAGAAAAAGCGCTTTTTGACTCTAATTTAAAGTTTCTTGATTCTTTTGGCTGATTTAAAGCTTTGGAAATAAAGAAATGGATTTCTTTTGGGGAAATGTCTTTTGATTGGTCAGCGAAACTAAAGAGCTCTTCAATAACTAGTCGACCTTTTGTAATGTTTTGATCATCACCGGAAAGAGAAAATAAGCTGCCTCTATTTTTGATTTTAATTGAAAGAGAATCCTCTATCTTTGATAAGTTAGAGTTAACTGGACCGCAAATTATTGATAGTTTTTTTGAATCGTCCGATTCAAGTTTGAATTTCAATTCAGACATAAATTAATTTATTGTGCCTCCAGTAAAATTACCTCTAAGTGAGTTTGGTTTTGCCTCAACAATTTCTAAGTCAACAAAACTTCCAATCATGTTTTTAGCTGAGGAGAAATTAACGACACGATTATTTTCCGTTCTAGCTTGGAATTCTCCTGGATTCCTCTTTGAAATGTCTGTGATTAAACACTTTTCCTTGGTACCTACCATTTTGCGACTGATCTGATTGGAATAGTTATTTAACTTATTTTGGAGGATACTCAATCTTTCTTTTTTTTCATCTAGATGGACATCGTCTTCCATTTCAGCTGCTGGTGTATTAGGTCTTGGGCTGTATATGAAACTAAAGGATTCATCGAACTTAACGCTATCGATGACATCCAAAGTATCTTGAAAGTCTTCTTTAGTCTCACCCGGAAAACCAACTATAAAATCTGAAGAAAAACTAATGTCGGGACGATTTGTTCTTATACGATTCACCAAATCCAAATAACTCTCTCGGGTATACCTTCTTCTCATTAACTTCAAGATTCTGTCTGATCCGCTTTGAACCGGTAAATGTACATGGCTGACTAGCTCTGGAACATCAAGGTAGAGTTCTACAAGATCATCTTTAAATTCAAACGGATGACTGGTAGTAAATCTTAGACGATCTATATTATCGATCTTTGCAGCATCTCTAATCAATTCCGCTAAAGAAGATTTTTCTCCGTCTTTTTCGCCTTTGAAATTATTTACATTTTGTCCTAAAAAGTTTATCTCTCTTACTCCTTGATCCGCCAACGATTGCACTTCTTTTAAGATATCATCAAACGGTCTGCTAACCTCATGCCCTCTTGTATGCGGGACCACACAAAAGGAACAATATTTATTGCATCCTTCCATGACAGAGACAAAGGCGGAAGGTCCTTCAGCTTTCGGCTCAGGAAAATGATCAAACTTTTCAATTTTTGGAAAAGAAATATCAAGCTTTCTTTTCCCGTCTTGTGAAGATTCTTCATACAAATCTGGGAGTTTATGCAGAGTTTGCGGACCAAAGACAATGTCTACTGCAGGAGCTCTTTTAGAAATAGCTTCTCCTTCTTGGCTTGCAACACACCCACCAACAGCAATCTTTAGATTGGGATTATTGTCTTTCAAAGCTTTCCAGCGACCAACTTGATGAAACACCCTTTCTTGTGCTTTTTCTCTGATTGAACAAGTATTTAGAACTAATAAATCTGCTTCTGCCTCATTTTCTGTAGTTTGAAAATTACTTTTCTTGCCAAGTAACTCGAGCATTTTGGCTGAATCATATTCATTCATCTGACAGCCATGGGTTTGGATAAAGACTTTCTTCATATCTTAAAAGGGATGGCAATTATAAAGAAAACGGAGAAAGATACAGTAAAAAATTTAGTTTTTTGCAAAAAATTCATCTCGGTAAAACCGCAATTCACTTATAGATTCAAAAACATCTGCTTTAGCACGATGAGCTACTTGCTTTGGTTGTGCCATTGTGACTTCGGGACGCCATCTTTTTGATACTTCTTTGAAAGAGCTAACGTCTATATTTCTGTAGTGAAAGTACTCTTCTAGTTGAGGCATATACAGTGTTAAAAACTTCCTATCATGGTGAATTGTGTTTCCACAAAGCGGTGACTTATTTTTTCCCACATGTTCTTTTATAAAATTAAGGGTCCTAATCTCTGCATCCTCTTGAGAAATCTCACTCTTTTTAACTTCGTCTAATAATCCTGATCTAGAATGATGATCTTGATTCCAATCATCCATATTGTCTAAATATTCTGTTGGTTGCGATATTACGATATTTGGTCCTTCAATTACTTCTGTTAAATCTTCATTAGTAATGGCGGTGAAAATCTCTATAATTCTTTCGGATTGAGGTTCTAGACCAGTCATTTCTAAGTCTAGCCAAATTAATTTGTTTTCCATATGAATAAACTACAATACTAACAGATTCCAAAGAAATGAGTAAAAACGAAAACAACGAAACCAACTTTGGTTATAAGAATGTAGATAAAACAGAAAAACCAGAAATGGTTAAGGGTGTTTTTAATTCTGTTGCTGAAAATTACGATCTTATGAACGACCTAATGTCTCTGGGGATTCATCGCTTATGGAAACGAGGCACAATCGAACTATCTAATTTAAAACAAGGTGATTCTGTTTTAGATGTCGCCGGAGGAACGGGAGATCTATCTATTTTAATGTCAGATTTGGTAGGAGAGTCAGGTGAAATCATCCTCAGTGATATCAATGAGAAAATGTTAAAACTAGGCAAAGCAAGAAGTCTTGATAAAAATAAATTGAATATAAAAACTGCTGTTGCTGATGCTGAAAACCTCCCTTTTCCCGATAATAGATTCAATTGCATAACCATAGGTTTTGGAATTAGAAACGTAACGAATAAGCTCGAAGCCTTAAAAAATTTTTACAGATGTTTAAAACCTGGAGGTAGACTTTTAGTCTTGGAATTTTCAAAGCCTGAAGCTCCTTTGATATCTGACTTATACGATTTCTATTCATTTAAGATTTTGCCTAAACTTGGAAAATTTTTTGCTCAAGATGAGGAAAGTTATCAATATCTTGCAGAATCAATCAGGATGCACCCATCGCAAGAAGAATTTAAACAAATGCTTGAGTCAGTAAATTTTAAAAATGTTTCCTATGACAATATGACAGCAGGCATAGTAACTCTTCATATTGCGGAAAAGTAAAATGGCTATTTTCAGTCTGATCCGCATCTCTTATATTTTTTGTAAATACAGATTGGATGAACTCTTTGATCCTTTGGCAAATAAAGTTCTTTTATCTCTTTTATTTTTTTTCCCAAAAATCTTCTTCAGGAAGCAAAGAGAAATTGAGTATCGTTTAAGCGATGCCTTAGAGGAGATGGGTCCGCTCTTTATAAAATTTGGTCAGCTTTTATCAACCAGACCGGATCTTGTTGGAGAAAAACAAGCAAGCGTCTTAAAAAAATTTCAAAACAACTTGAAACCTTTTTCAACAAAAGAGGCTATCAAAATAGTAGAGCAAGATTTGGAAAGTCCTATAGATCAAATTTTCGAGTCATTTAGCGAAGAACCGCTCGCTGCAGCTTCTATTGCTCAAGTGCACGATGCAATTTTGAAGGACGGTGAATCGGTGGTTGTAAAAATTGTTCGACCCGGTTTGGATAAGAGAATTTCTGCTGATGTTAACTCAATAAAATTTTTAGGTGGTTTAGCTGAATTAATCCTCTCCGATGCTCGAAGATTAAAACTGATGGATTTGATAAGAGAATATGAATTGGTTATTACTGCTGAAACCGATCTAAAAAAAGAAGCAGCAAATGCCATCCAAACAAAAAACTTTTTCAAAGAAAATTCTCTTTTGTACATACCAGAGATTTATGAAAATTTCTCTTCAAAAAACGTTATGACCATGGAAAAAATTTCTGGAATACCTGTAACAGACATAGAGGTACTAAAAAAAGAAAACATAAATTTAAAAGCCCTAGCCGAAACAGGGGTGAAGATTTTTTTCAAACAACTTTTTGATGATAATTTTTTCCATGCCGATATGCATCCAGGAAATATTTTTGTAAACAATTCCAATCCTGATAATCCCACCTATGTTGCTGTTGATTATGCTATTTGCGGTTCCTTAACCGAGAAAGAACAACTCATCATCGGCAAGATGCTTTCGGAAATGTTCAACAAAAATTATTCTGGGGTAGCCAAGACCATGATAAATGCCGGTTGGGTTGGCGAAGATACAAAAGAAGTTGAACTAGAAGTTGTGATAAGAACGGTTTTGGATCCAATTTTCGAGAAGCCCTTTGATGAAATTAAATTTGGAGAAATGTTGCTCTATTTATTCGATGCTACAAGAAAATTTGATTTATCCCTGCCGACTTCATTGTTATTGCTCAACAAAACCTTGATCAACATTGAAGGGTTAGGAAGACAAATTTATCCAGAATTGGATTTGTGGACAACGGCCAAACCTTTTATTCAATCTTGGGTTGCAAAAAAATACAGCCCCAAAGCAATGTTTGAAAGATTTAAAAATGATTCTTTTGCTCTGGCAGAAAAAGCTTATGAACTTCCTGAAAAAATTGAAATCATATTAGATAACTTGTCTAGATTAGAAGAGTACAACTCGGAAATAAAAAACTTAAAAAAAGAGATCAAGCAATCTAAAGACAATAATAAATTTATATACATAGGGATTACTGCATTGCTTTTAATTGCCATAATAGTTAGCCAATGAAAAACATCGTAGAAAGATTAAGCGTCTTACTGAAGGAGCGTAAAAATACTGATCCTTCTTCATCTTATGTAGCAAGTTTGTATGCCAAGGGAAATGAGAAGATTATCCAGAAAATAGCTGAAGAAACTGACGAATTAATTGCCGAAATAAATGAAGATCTTGAGAAAAATAAGGTTATTCATGAAGCAGCAGATTTATGGTTTCATGTCATGGTATTATTAACAAATAATGGAATTGACCCGACTGAAGTTTTAAAAGAGCTTGAAAAAAGGGAGGGTCTTTCTGGAATAGAAGAAAAAAAAGGAAGAAATAAATGAGTTTTGTACCTGGGCCGATGGAATTGCTAATAATTCTTGGAATTATTATTTTAATCTTCGGTACCAAAAAAATTAGAAATCTTGGTGGAGATTTAGGTTCTTTTGTAAAAGGGTTTAGAAAAGCTGTCAAAGACGAAGATAAAAGTTTAGACGACAAAAAAGAAGATTAAATGTTCGATATAGGATTCTTTGAAATCTTATTAATTGGAATCATTGCTTTACTTATTTTGGGGCCTAAAAGATTACCAGGATTTCTCACTAAATTTGAAGAGTATGTGAAGTTAATTCGTTCAAAAAGCGCTTCAATCTCACAAGAAATAAAACAAGAAATATATACAGAAGATTTCCAAAAGGGTAAAAAAGACAAAGATGGCTGAAAAAAGTTATCTTGAACATTTAAACTCCCTTAGAAATGCTCTTTTAAGAAGCCTTGGAGCAATTGCTCTAATTTTTCTTGTTTTGATTTTTTTTAGAAATGAAATCTTTCTAATTTTTGCCAACCCCTTAACTGAAATCTTACCTGCTAATTCTTCGATGATTGCAACTGGAGTGGTATCGCCCTTTTTGACTCCTTTAAGACTTACTTTCTATGTAGCAACATTTGTAGCTATCCCATATTTACTTTTTGAATTATGGAATTTCATTGCACCAGGCTTGTATAAAGAAGAAAGAATAGGATTTTTTGGAGTTTTATTTTCCAGCATAATTTTATTTCTTGCGGGTATTTGTTTTGCTTTTTTTGTTATTTTTCCCATAATTTTTAGTTTTTTCATTCAAGCCTCTCCTTCGGAAGTTTTGGTAATGACCGACATCAATGAATACATTGATTTTATTGTCAGAATTCTTTTTGTCTTTGGCTTTGCTTTTGAGGTACCAATTGTTTTGATGCTGATGATTTGGTCAGGCGTGACAAATAGCCAGCAACTCTCTAGTGCCAGACCTTATGTGATCATAGGATGTTTTGTTGTGGGAATGTTGCTTACACCTCCCGACATTTTTTCACAAATTCTTTTGGCTCTTCCTGTCTGGCTGCTTTATGAAGTGGGACTTTTAGCTAGTAGATTTTTTATAAACAAATAAAAGGTTATCCTTCGAAAGTTTCTGACCACTCACCTTTTGCTGCTAAGGTATTCATTTTAGCTCTATGGTTAAAAGCTTCTTGCGCAGCTTGCTCGTTTTCTTGTTTGCCACTCCAAGTTTTGAGAGCAGCCTGTTGTAAAGCACGGCCATAAGAAAAACTAAGCTTCCAAGGATTTCCACCAATTCTGTTCATAGCATCTAGATGAGCGGTAGCGTTAATATCGGATTGTCCTCCAGAAAGAAATGTAATTCCTGGAAGATTGCTAGGTACATTTTGCAATAAACAATTAAGTGTCATTTCTGCAACTTGTTGGATTCCAGCTTGCATCGAACATTCATTTCCTGAGACCACCATATTGGGTTTTAAAATGGTTCCTTCTACCAAAACGCTTTTCTCTGCCAAAGATTCAAATAGCGTGCTCAAACATCTTTTAGTTGCGTCTTCACAAGATTCTATGGAGTGACTCCCATCCATCAAAACTTCAGGCTCGACAATTGGAACCATATTATTTTCCTGAACTATTTTTGCATAATCAGCAAGAGCATCCATGTTTGCTTTGATAGCTACTTGAGAAGGCAAACGGTCTGCAATTTTTATAACAGCGCGCCACTTGGTAAATTTAGCACCAAGATCAAAATATTCTGCACATCTCTCATTAAGTCCATCTAAGCCCCCAGTGATATTTTCTTCAGGAGAGGTATCAAGTGGGCTGATTCCCTTGTCTACCTTAATACCCGGCAATGCACCTTGTTCGGAAATTATATCTTTTAGAGGGGTGCCATCTTTTGCGTCTTGTCTCAAAGTTTCATCAAATAAAATAACTCCACCAATATTATTTTTCATTCCATCAGCTCTAAAAAGCATTTCACGATAATCCCTTCTAGAGTCTTCCGTTGACTCAGCATTTATTGTTGCAAATCTTTTCCCTATTGTTGGGGTACTCTCATCAGCAGCCAGTATGCCCTTTCCATCAGAAACAATATAAGTTGCAATTTCTTCCAGTGATTTCATATTTCTATCCTTTATTTTTATTTATTATCTTATCTATACAAGGTAAGGAATTATTTTCTATATATTCTAAGAAAGCTCCTCCTGCAGTGGAAGCATAATCTACAGAATCCATTAAATTAATATTTGCAAAAGAGGTAATGGTCTCCCCGCCGCCAATAATGCTATAGGCTTTAGATTCCGACATAATTTTTGCTACCTCAGAAGTCCCTTCAGAAAATCTTGGATCTTCAAACTTACCCAAAGGGCCGTTCCAAAAAACAGTTTTAGCGGATTTAATATGCTTTTGAAAATACTCCAAAGATTTTTTACCCACATCGCAGATAGATTCATGACTTGCTATATCATCAATATGCTTTTCAAGTACGGAATCGTTAGACGTATCTAAAACTACGACATTTTCTGGCAATACAATCTTCTCATTACCAACTAATTTTTCTGCCACACCTAAATAATCTTCTTCAAATAAGGATTTTCCTATGTTTTTTCCCATTGCCTTGTAACAGGTATTTGCAAGAGCGCCGCCAATTATTAATTTATCTACATAAGAAGTAAGTGAATCAATAACATTGATTTTGGTTGAGATCTTTGATCCTCCAATAATACCAATCAGAGGTTTTTTTGGATTTACCAAAATCTTTTTCAAAGCCTCTAGTTCATCTTCAACCAAGAAACCAACTCCTGATTCAGCTACTGAATCGATTACGCCAAAAGTTGACGATTGCTTACGATGGGCTGTCCCAAAAGCATCCATGATATAAACATCTCCATGTTTACCTAATGCTTTTGCAAGATTTTCAGAATTATCTTTTTCGCCTTGAAAAAACCTTATGTTTTCTAACATGATAATTTTTTTGTCTTGTTCTAAGTCCTCTAAAGAATCAGCGATTGGAACAGGAATATCTATCAATTCTGAAAGTCTATTTGCAATTGGTTTGACAGAAAATTCAGGCTCAATTTCTCCTGATTCTGAAGGTCTTCCACGATGCGTTATGATCCTGAGAGATTTTGATTTTTCTAATAAATAATTAATGGTTGGTAAAGCCCTAATCATTCTCTCATCATTAAGTACTTCTTCGCCTTTAATTGGAATGTTGAAATCTACTCTGAGGAGAACTCTTTTTCCTGCAAAATCAAAAGAGGGTAATTTTGAATTTGTTAAATCCACTTAAATTATTTTATTAATTTGTTTGATTATATTTTCGACTGTAAAACCGAAGTGGTCCATCAAATCATCTATTGGAGCAGATTCGCCAAATTTATCGATACCAACTACCTGATCATCTCCCTCACAATACTTTTTCCAAAAGTCGCTTTGACCTGCTTCGATAAAAATCTTTGGCAACTCTCCTAAAGTTTCTTTTTGATATTCAAGTGATTGTTCATCAAATACTTCAGTACATGGCATTGAGACAACCCTTGATGAAATTTTTTGCTCTATAAGTTGATTTCTGACCTTCATTGCCAAACTCACTTCTGAGCCAGAGGCAACCAAGGTTATTTTAGGATCTGGATCTGATGCGAGTTCATATCCACCTTGCAGAATTAAATCATTTTTTTCTCTTCGCTGAGCGTCCAATGACTGTCTAGATAATATCAGTGCTGAAGGTGCAGCTTTTGCTTCTAGTGCAAATTTCCATGCAAAAGTTGTTTCTATGCCATCACAAGGACGCCAAGTGTAAATTCCAGGTGTTATTCTGAGCATTGAAATATGTTCTACTGGCTGATGGGTTGGACCATCTTCACCGACCCCAATAGAGTCGTGTGTATAGACGTAAATTATAGGTAATTTCATCAAGGCTGACATTCTTACAGCATTTCTTGCATAATCTAGAAAAGTAAGAAAGGTTCCTGCATAAGGTCTAATACCGCCATGTAAGATCATGCCATTCATGATTGCCGACATACCAAATTCTCGAACGCCATAATTTAGATAATTTCCTGAACCGTCTTCCGCAAGATGAGAAGTACCCTTCCATTCAGTATTATTTGAAGGTGAAAGATCTGCTGATCCGCCAATCAACTCAGGCATGATTGGACCAATAGCATCCAAGCACATGCCAGAACACTTTCTACTAGCATATGAATTTTCATCTTCAGAAAAATTCTTGATTAGATTTTCAATTGTAGACTCAAATTTACTTGGTAAGCTTCCGGTAATTAATCTATATAGCTCTTTGAAATCTCCAGGATAGTTTTTTTCAAAACCAGAGAGAGTTTTTTGCCATTCTTCTTCCTTTTTATTTCCTTCTTTTTTGTGATCCCAAGCCTCGTAAATTTCATCAGGAATTTCAAATGGTTCGTGTTGCCATTGTAGGTTTTCTCTTGTGAGTTTAATTTCTTCTTCTCCAAGTGCTGCTCCATGAGCATCTGCTGAACCTGACTTATTAGGAGATCCTTTTCCAATTTCTGTTTTACAACAAATGAGTGTTGGAAGATTAGATGATTTTGCATTTTCCAAAGCATTATCTATGCTTTTAAAATCATGCCCATCCACATCAGCAACTACATTCCATCCATAACTTTTAAATCTTTCGGGAGTGTTGTCTGTAAACCAGCCCTCAACTTTGCCATCAATACTTATTTTATTGTCATCATACAAGACGATTAATTTATTAAGTTTATGAGTGCCGGCTAAAGAACAAACCTCGTGAGAGATACCCTCCATCAAACAACCATCGCCACAAAAAACGTAAGTGTAATGATCAATTATTGAGTGATCTTTTTTATTGAACCTCTTGGCAAGAATTTTTTCTGCCATTGCCATACCGACTGCGTTAGCTATGCCTTGACCAAGTGGACCGGTCGTTGTTTCCACTCCCGGGGTCACATCACATTCAGGATGTCCTGGAGTTTTTGATCCTAGTTGTCGGAAATTCTTCAATTCGTCCATGGAAAGGTCATAACCTGTCAAATGAAGAAGCGAATAAAGAAGCATAGATCCATGACCATTGGATAAAACAAATCTATCTCTATCAAACCAATCAGGATTTGAAGGATTATATTTTAGATGTTTGGTCCACAAAACTTGTGCAATATCTGCCATTCCCATAGGCATTCCAGGATGCCCACATCCTGCTTTTTGAACTGCATCCATTGATAAAGCTCTTATAGCATTTGCTAGGTTTTGTTGATCAGTCATGAAATTAGAATGTTATTTTCTACTATTTCATGATGAGTTCATAGTAGAATTGCTGACTTTATTGTTGTCATGTCTGAGTATAAAACTTTCACATCTGAATCTGTATCTGAAGGTCACCCTGATAAAATGTGTGATCAAATCTCTGATGCGATTCTAGATGCATATTTAAAAGAAGATCCAGAGGCTAGAGTAGCTTGCGAGACCTTAGTTAAAACAGATTTGGTTGTAATCGCAGGAGAAATAACTTCCTCTGCCAAACCAAATCTAGAAAAAGTTATTCGAGAAGTAATCAATGAAATTGGCTATGATAATGATGACTTAGGATTCAATGGTAATAACGTTGAAATAATAAATGCCATTGGACAACAGTCAGTAGATATAGCTGCAGGGGTAGACGAAGGTTCTGGAACCGATTTAGATCAAGGAGCGGGTGACCAAGGTTTAATGTTTGGTTACGCAACCAACGAGACTGATGTTCTTATGCCTGCTCCTATTCACTATTCCCATCTGCTAGTTAAAAAACAATCCGAGGTTAGAAAAAATGGAAAGTTGGATTGGCTGAGGCCGGATGCAAAAAGTCAGTTGAGTTTTTTATATGATGATGAGGGGAACCCATTAAGCGTTTCGGCAATAGTCTTATCAACTCAGCATGTACCGGATGTAAATGCAAAAGCCATTGAAGAAGGAGTTATGGAAGAAATTATTAAGCCTGTTATTCCAGATGCATGGCTTAATAAAGATACCAAAATTTACATTAATCCAACAGGAAGCTTTGTGATAGGCGGTCCTGTGGGAGATTGTGGATTAACGGGAAGAAAAATAATTGTAGATACTTATGGTGGCATGGCTAGACATGGTGGAGGTGCTTTTTCTGGTAAAGACCCTTCCAAAGTAGATCGATCTGCTGCTTATGCCGGAAGATATGTAGCTAAAAATATTGTTGCTGCCGGTCTTGCAGATAAATGTGAAATTCAAGTTTCCTATGCTATTGGAGTGGCTGAGCCTACCTCCATCAGTATCAATACATTTGATACAAATAAAATAGAAGAACCAAAAATTGTAGAATTGATAGAAGAGAATTTTGAACTAAAGCCAAAAAAACTTATCAAAATGTTAGATCTCAAAAAGCCTATTTATCAACTAACTGCTTCATACGGTCATTTTGGAAGAGAAGAAGGAAGTTTTTCTTGGGAATCTACTGATAAAATAGAACAACTTAAATAATTATGGAATTTAAAGACTACAAAGTAAAAGATATCTCTCTTGCAGAGTTTGGAAGAAAAGAAATAGAACTAGCCGAATCTGAAATGCCAGCTTTGATTAAACTAAGGGAAAGGTACGGAAAGGATAAACCTTTGCAAGGTGCGAAAATTATGGGCTGCATACACATGACTATCCAAACTGCAGTTCTTATAGAAACTTTGGTTGAATTAGGAGCGTCTGTGAGATGGTCATCTTGTAATATTTTTTCTACCCAAGATCATGCTGCAGCAGCTATTGCACAAAAAGGAATTCCAGTTTTTGCATGGAAAGGTATGAATGAGGAAGAGTTTGATTGGTGTATAGAGCAAACCATCCTGTCAGATGGCAAGCCTTGGGATGCAAATATGATTTTGGATGATGGTGGTGACCTGACTGCTATGGTGCATGAAAAATATCCAGAAATGTTAGAAAGTATTAATGGTATTTCTGAAGAAACTACGACTGGGGTTTTGAGATTATATGAGATGCTAGAAAAAGGTACACTTAAGGTACCAGCTATCAATGTGAACGACTCAGTAACAAAATCTAAAAACGATAACAAGTATGGATGTAGACATAGTTTGAATGATGCCATTAAACGTGGAACAGATATGTTGCTCTCTGGAAGAAAAGCTCTTGTTTTTGGTTATGGTGATGTTGGAAAAGGTTCTGCTATGAGCCTCAGACAAGAAGGAATGGTAGTTAAAATTACAGAAATTGATCCTATTTGTGCTATGCAAGCTTGTATGGACGGTTATGAAGTTGTTTCGCCCTATCTAAATGGTGAAAACTTAAACAATGATGCTTCCATTAATAAGGTCCTCCTCAGTGATATAGATCTTGTTGTAACGGCTACAGGTAACTTCAACGTTTGTGACAAACATATCTTGAACAATTTAAAATCTGGAGCAATTGTCAGTAATATCGGTCACTTTGACAACGAGATAGATACACAATACATGAGGGACGAATGGACTTGGGAAGAGATTAAACCTCAAGTGCATAAGATTTATAGAGGTCCTAAAGATAACAGAGATTATCTACTTCTTTTAGCAGAAGGTAGATTAGTAAATCTTGGTAATGCAACTGGTCATCCTTCAAGAATTATGGATGGTTCCTTTGCCAATCAAGTTCTTGCACAAATACTTTTATACAAACAAGGTTTCGCATCAATTAATGACGAAACTTCAAAGCAAGAAATGTTAAAAGTTCAAGTTTTACCCATGGAACTAGACGAAGAAGTTGCATCTTATATGGTAGAAGGTTTTGGAGGAGTCATTACAAAGCTTACAAAAGATCAAGCTGACTACATAAATGTAGAAGTTGATGGACCTTATAAACCTGATTACTATAAGTATTAATGTCAAAAAAAAATCCCTCGTGGGGAGGCAGATTTTCCAAAAAACCTTCCCAAATTGCTCAGAATTTTTCATCCTCTGTTGATGTAGATCAAGTCCTCTATAGCCAAGATATCCAGGGTTCTATTGCTTATGCAGAGGCATTGATGGAAGCAAAAGTTCTTTCTAAAAATGAATACAATAAGATTAAGACTGGGCTTAAAAAAATAGAAAAGAAAATAGAATCAGATAATTTCAAATGGAATCCTGCTTTGGAAGATGTTCACATGAATATAGAAGCAGCCCTAGAAAAAGAAATTGGAGTAACTGCAAAAAAACTTCATACGGGAAGATCTAGAAACGATCAAGTTGTAACTGATTTTAAATTGTACTTATTGGAAAGAAGTAATGAGATTGAATCATTATTAAAAAGTTTAATGAAAAACTTGATTCTAAGAGCAGAAGGAGAATTAGAAACTCTAATGCCAGGTTTTACCCATCTGCAAAATGCTCAACCGATTAGTTTGGCGCATTATCTTATGTCTTGGCATGAAATGATGAAAAGAGATCTAGAAAGATTTTTAATAACAAAAAAACAACTTAAGATCAGTCCGCTGGGTTCTGGAGCTTTATCTGGCAACAGATTTAAATTAGATAGGCAAAAACTAGCTAAGTCTTTGGGGTTCGATTCGGTTACAAGAAATTCTATAGATGCTGTTTCCGATAGAGATTTTGCTTTAGAAGTTGCTTTCAATGTAAGTGTGATGGCAATTCATTTTTCAAGAATATGTGAAGAACTGATTATTTGGTCTTCAACTCAGTTCAATTATGCTCAATTGCCTGAAGAATTGTGCACAGGTTCTTCGATAATGCCGCAAAAGAAAAATCCTGATATGGCTGAATTAGTGAGAGGAGGATCTGCTAAAACCATAGGTAATTTAATGACGTTATTAAGCTTAATGAAGAATCAACCTTTGGCTTATAACAGAGATAATCAAGAGGATAAGGAACCTATAATTAATTCTATAGAATTTGCTAATGAAGCATTGAGCATCATGAATGAAATGATAAAAGGAGTGTCTTTCAACAATGATCAAATGCTCGCTGATGTTTATGATGATTTCTTAACTGCAACAGATCTTGCTGAGTATTTGGTAATCAAAGGAGTGCCATTTAGAGAAGCTCATGAGATTACTGGTAGCGCAGTGAAATATGCAGAAGAAAATGATCTTTTATTATTTGAAATGTCGCTCGATGAATTTAAGAAAATTTCAAATAAGATCTCTCGAGACGTTTTTGATTACATTGATCCCAATGACTCTGTACAAGCAAAAACTTCAATCGGAGGTACTGCTTTGCAACAAATAAAAAAAGAAATTAAAAGAGCAAAAAACTATTTAAAGAAATGAAAATTTTTTTACTTGGGTTATGTCTAATGTGTTTCGGCTTTTTTAGCTCATGTGGCATAAAAGGTCCTTTATATTTACCTGAAGAAAAAGAAATCAATGAATTTGAAGCATTTTAATTTTAAGGAAGGTATCTTATATATGGAAGATACGAATTTACTTGAGCTCAGTGAAAGCTTAGAAACGCCCTTTTACGCTTATTCTGTTGAATCAATTAGAGAAAATTGTCGCTCTTATAAAAAAAACTTATCTTCCTCTGACCTTGCTTGTTATGCAGTAAAAGCTAACAGTAATTTAAGTATTTTATCTTTGATAAAAGATGAAGGCTTGGGTTTTGACGTGGTCTCTGGGGGTGAATTGAAAAGAGTTCTGAAAATTGGTGCAGATCCAAAGAAAATTGTTTTTTCTGGAGTGGGTAAAACCAAAGAAGAATTAAAACTGGCCTGTGATCAAGAAATATTTTCCATCAACGTAGAATCTGAATATGAATTGGAACTGCTGGAGGAACTTAAAAAAAGACCAAGAATCTCTTTTAGGATAAACCCAGATATTGCTGCGGAATCTCATCCTTATATTGAAACTGGTAAGGCCGATTGCAAATTTGGTATTTCTGAAGAAGAGGCTCTAATCTTGGCAAAAAGGTATGGAGTTGAAAAAATTAATTTAGTAGGTGTGTCAGCTCATATTGGATCTCAAATAACTAATTCAGACTTACTTGTTGAAGCATATGAAAAGCTTGAAAAATTAGCGGATCAATTGACTTCTTTAGGATTTGAGATAGATCACATAGATGTAGGCGGTGGCTTAGCTATTGACTATGAATTAGAAAAGAATTTTTCACCTGACGAACTCATAAAAAAATTAAAGAACTTTTCTTCAAAATATAACTTAACACTAGAGCCAGGACGCTCCATTGTTGCTCAAGCTGGAGTTTTGATAACTAAAGTACTGGGCATTAAAGAGAATGGTAGTCAAAAGTTTCTTATTGTCGATGCTGGCATGAATGATTTGATGAGACCTTCGCTTTATAGCGCAAGGCACAAAATAGATAATCTATTGGAATCTTCTGAAAAAAAAGATCTTTATTCTGTTGTTGGTCCTGTCTGTGAGACAGCTGACAGTTTTGGTGCGGGATTTGAAGTGAATGCAACTAGCGGAGATTTTTTAGCAATATATTCAGCTGGCGCATATGGCTCGAGTATGGGTTCTAATTATAATACCCGTCTCAAACCTGCTGAAATACTAGTTGATGAAGAAAATCATAAAGTCATTAGAAAAGCTGAGACTTTTGATGACCTTATTAAAGAAGAGGAAATTTAATGCCATTAATCCAGTTTATGGAGGCTTTAGGAAATAACTTCATAGTTGTAGATTCAGTAACGCAAAATTTCTCTTTCTCCAAAAAAATCATCTCTAAATTTATCGATAAGGATGATTTCCTTGAGTTTGACCAAGTGCTGGTTATAGAACCTCCAGAAAAAGAAATTGCAGATTTTTCAGTAAAAATATTTAACCAAGATGGAAGTGAAGCAGAAAATTGTGTCAATGGGATGAGATGTGTTGCCAGATATTTAGCCGATAAAGAAATATCGATCAATGAAGATGTGAAGCTTCTTATAGGTACAAATCTTGTTTCAGTTAAAAGAAATAAAAATGATTTTGTGGTGGAAAATATATTTTCACTCTCCCCTCAAGAAATTGGTCTCAATAACAATGAGCAAATATTCGAAGTTGAATTTGAAAATAAAAAAATTTCATGTTTCACAGTTTCTATAGGCAATCCACATGCTGTAATTTTTAATGATGAATTTGACGTGGATGTGAAAAAGTTTGGAACATTTTTGCAAGAAAGTACTTTTTTCATAAATGGCATCAATGTTGGCTTTATTCAAATAAAAAACTCAAATGAAATAAATTTAAGAGTCTTTGAGAGAGGAGTTGGTGAAACTCAAGCTTGTGGTAGCGGCGCTTGTGCGGCAGCTGTTGCGTGTGCCATTCAAAAAAAACTCAGCTCAGAGTTAAAAATAAACTTTCATCAAGGACAGGTATTCACTAAAGTGGATTTAGATGAATCAAAAGTTCTTCTTCAAGGAAGTGCTGAATACAGAAAACAAGATGTTTTATTGAATTTTTAAAAATGAAACTTTTTAATAAATCTCTAAAACCCGAAGAGGTCGTAAACTTCTTGAAAGAAAATCCTGAGTTTTTTATAGATCATCCAGAAGTTATAGAATACCTTGAGATAAGACACGAATCCGGTGAAGCAGTAAGCTTTATTGAAAAGCAAGTTGAATTCATAAAATCCAAGAATTTAGCAACCAGCACACAACTCAAGGATTTTATTTTCAACGCAAATGTGAATGAGCTACTTTTTGCAAAGGTTAGAAAACTGATAAGCATCATTCTGAATTCCGAAGACTTAGAAAATTTGTTAACAGCTACAGAAAGTTTTTTTACTAAAGAGCTTGGTACGGAAAAGTGTAAATTATTATTCTTTACTCAAGAAGAACTATATCGAGTACCTGAAAAAAGAATAATTGAGCCGGAGATAGCTACTGAGATTTTTTCTAATATTTTTAAAGAAGTAGATGTTTTCTTAGGGAAGATTTCTCATGGAATCACCTCACTTACTTTCGGTGGAGAATCTAATATCAAAGAAGCAGTTATCGCAAAACTGAACTCTGAAAAAATTGCAGGAATTTTCATACTAGGTTCTTCGGAAGATGAAAAATACACTCCCGAACAAGATACTTTGTTTCTAAGTTTTATAGTTGAAGTTTTAAGCCATCAAATAGACAGATTAATTGAAAACCGAGATTAGTAAATTAATAGAATCTTTTTTAAGCTTTCTTAAAGATAATCGTAATTATTCAGAACATACTCTTAAGAGTTACAAAAATGATTTAAATAAATTTGAAGTCTTTCTGGCTGAAAATAAAATTATAAATATTACCAAAGTTAATAATCACCTCTTAAGAAATTTTTTAGGTCTGCACAGAAGAAAGGGACTTAATCCGAAAAGTCTAGCTAGAATTTTATCTACCCTAAGAAGTTTTTTTAAATTTCTTAAATCAGAAGGCAAGTTCATAAACGATCCAACAGTTGGTATCAGCGCACCTAAGCAAGATGCCCTTCTACCTAAAGCCTTAGATACCGACATGATCGATAAACTCTTGAATTTTGAACCAAAAAGTTGGATAGAACATCGAGATAAAGCGATGATGGAATTGATTTACTCCTCAGGATTAAGACTCTCAGAACTTTGTTCCTTAAACTTAAAAGATCTTTTACTGGAAGAACAAATGTGCCGAGTCCTAGGTAAAGGTAATAAAGAAAGGCTTTGTCCTGTTGGCTCTAAGGCAATTGAGGCTTTGGAAAAATGGTTCATACATAGAACAACCATAGCCAATCAAGATGAAACTTCAGTCTTTGTTAATAAAGAGGGTAATCGACTAGGTCCAAGGACAGTACAAATTAGACTTAAAAAAATTAGTCAAGACAGAGGCTTGCCTTACATTCATCCCCACATGTTGAGACATTCTTTCGCAACCCATATTTTGGAATCCAGTGGAGACCTGAGAGCTGTTCAAGAATTATTAGGACATGCTAATCTAAGTACAACTCAAATATATACAAAATTGGATTTCCAGCATTTGGCTAAGGTTTATGATAAAAGCCACCCTCATGCAAAAAATAAAAAATGAAAATTAAAGCAGTAACTTTCGATCTCGACGATACCTTATGGCCCCTTCGTGAAGTCATCATCCATGCGCATAAAGAATCCAATAACTGGATCATCGATAAATTTCCAAATATGTCCAAAGTGTTGTTCTCAGAGCAGGAACAAAAAATGTGGCAAAAACTCATCGCTAAAGATAATTCTCTCAGACATCGCTTATCTGAACTACGCATAAAAGTTATAGAGACTTTATTGTTAGAAAATGGTGTCCCTGATGAAGATGCAAAAGCTACGTCAAAAGATGCTTTCGATATTTTTTTAAAACTTCGTCACGATATTACATATTTCGATGGAACTATAGAAGTTCTTGAATCATTAAAAAATAAATACACATTGGGTGTTTTGACCAATGGAAATGCCAGCATTGAAACTTTAAAGATTGATCATTTATTTGATTTTTATCTGAATGCCGAAATGGTAAACGATAGTAAACCAGGCCCGAAGATGTTTGAAGAAGCTCTAGAAATAATGCAACTACAGCCTGAGGAAGTCTGTCATGTGGGTGATCACCCAGAAAATGATGTTGAAGCTGCTATGAATTTAGGAATGAAAGCTGTGTGGTTAAACTTACTAGATGGAAAGTGGCCACAAGGGAAAAAGCCAGCTGACATTGACATTGAATCATGGTGGAACCTAGAGAAAGGAATAGAGAGTCTATAAAGAATTCAATATGTAACTGACTGCGCTTTCTAGTTCTCGGTCAGTACAATTCATGCATAAACCCATTGCAGGCATTCCCCTGAGGCCATTTTTAACACTTAAAGTTAGCTCATCTAGGCTTTTATTGACTCTATAGCCCCATGAAGATTTATCTCCAAAAATTGGGGCCCCTGCTAAACCATTTTGATGGCAAACGGCACAGGCAACATCGTAAACAGTATTACCGTTTCTTGAAGGTTTTTCTTCAGAGAAGATTAAAGAAGAATTGAAAAGAAAGTAAATTATTAAAAAGTAAAAAAATGATTTAAGCAAAATAATTACAGTCTGGATAAATAGTCATCTAATCTTTCTTGATTCATCACGAAAGTAGATTTTATCTGACTCGCAGCTGACTTTACTTCATCTAAATTGACTGCTTCTCCTACTTGAATGACGCCAACCATAGCCATCATTGCATGAGGCGTACAATTGTAAACGTATACACCTTCTGCATCTAACGTGACACTGATACCCTCGTTGATAGTTCCATTCCAACTCTTTGCATTGGATGGAATCATATTAGGAAAAGAAGCTGAATTATGCATTGGATCGACAAGAACGAAATTTATTGTATCTCCAACTGATACTTTTAAAACAGGAGGTTCAAAAACCATAGTTCCATCTGCTCCAGAGTTAAGCATTTTTACTTCGTGCACACTTCCTTCAGATAATTTTACTTTATTTGAGGTAACAGGTTCAGCTGCCATACTAGTATTCAAAGCAACTTTATAGCCGGGCCCAGAAGATTCTATTCCGCAGTCATCTGTTTTTAAACATACACTGGCTACAGAAGAAACTCGGTCACGAATTGCGTCTTCACGCATGTCCGCGGGAACCGCTGTAGAAGATAAAATAAGCGAAAACAAAGCAAGATATAATTTTTTCATGATGCGATTATAGACCTCTGCATAAATAGTTTTAATTCTAGTAAAAAGAAAAGTTTAAGCTTATTTATAAATATTTTAAGTATCGGGTTCGATGTTCAGTGGTTCAGAACTTTTGCCTTTGAAATAAAAGATCTTTGGTTTAAGTACTGACTGGCTTACCAGCCTCAAGGTTTTCTTGTTCTTCATTGAATAAGATTTTTAATTCAGATGAATTTATAGACTCTGTTAGGAAATCGTTTCCAACATTCAATTTGAGATGCCATTCTGACTCTTTGCTGATCTCATCCTTTACACACCCCTCTTCATAAAGTTTCGCGCGTGTAGCAGATGCGGTATGAGAAACTGAAACCCAGCCTTTAAATAGTCCATTGCTAGTTTGTTCCATTATTTTTTCTTTCAAAGATTCAATTCCAATATTTTTTTCTGCTGAAATATAAAGTTCTCCAGGATTTTGAAACTCTAATTCTTGTTGTTTTCCAGCAGGAAGATTATCTACCTTGTTATTGACTAAGAGTTGTGGGATATCATCAACGTTTAAGTCTTTTAAAATTCTTAGAACTTCTTTTTGTTTAAGATCTTTTTCCGGATCGTTTACATCGATTAAGTGAATTAGTAAATCGGCGGACCTGAGATCATCTAAAGTGGTTTTAAAAGATTCAATTAACTCTGTGGGTATTTCTGAAATAAAACCTACTGTATCTGTAAAAAGTATTGCTCTACTGCCGGGGCTGAGATTTTTCCTCGTAACTGAATCTAAAGTTGCAAAAAGCTGATCGGCTTTATATTCTTCGCCACCCGTTAAAGCATTGAAAAGTGTTGTTTTGCCTGCATTGGTATAACCAACTAATGCCACTATTTTATTTTTCCCTTTTTTTCTCGCATATCTATTTAAAGATTTTTGATTATGGCTTTTTGTAAGTTTCTTCTTAAGTGCTTTGATCCTGTTGCCAATTAATCTTCTATCTGTTTCAAGTTGCGTTTCTCCTGGTCCTCGTAAACCAATTCCACCTTTTTGTCTCTCTAAATGGCTCCACCCTCTAACCAGTCTTGTTGCCAAGTGAGATAACTGAGCAAGCTCAACTTGAAGTTTTCCGATGTGACTAAAAGCACGTTTGGCAAAAATATCCAGGATCAATCCAGTTCTATCTAAAACTCTTGCTTTCAGATAATGCTCGATATTTCTTTCTTGTGATGGCGACAAAGCATGGTTGAAAATGACTAGATCAATTTTGTCTTTATGCAGTGCTTGCTTGATTTCTTCCAGCTTTCCTTTTTGAATAAAGTATCTGGGTGATGCGAGTTCCTGCTTTCCTTTGATTTCGCCCAATATATTAGCGCCTGCCGAGCGCGTTAGATCTTTAAACTCTTCAAAAGAGTTTTCAAAATTTAAGATACGTCTAACTTTCGTAGTTTCTACCTGAACAAGTAGAGCTTTTTCAAAAAAGTTATTTTCGCTTTGCATCAAGCTTGCTTAACCTCGAAAACCATATTTGTTCCAGTTCGAGCTGATTCTCTAACGTGATTAAATCCTGCAGAATTCAAAACATCCGTAAGTCTTTTTGGACCGGCTTGTGCACCCAAACAAAGACCAACATCTTGAGCTCTAGAAGTAGGAACACATACGATTGTTGAGAAGCCATATGCTAAGCCTCCAAATGTATTCAAATTGTCCTCTAAATTATCCGCTGCAGCTGGCTCCACTAGCATAAATGTTCCTTCATCAGAAAGAACATTTTTTATGTGGTTGGCAACACCAATAGGATCACCCATATCATGGAGAGCATCAAAAATGCAGGCAAAATCATATCCATTATCTGGAATTTCTCTTGCATCAGATACATGGAACTCAATATTATTTAGTCCGAGTTCCTTTGCTCTAGCACTAGCCTCCTCTATAGATGGACCGTGAAAATCATAACCGTGAATTGTTGAGTTGGGGTAAGTCTGAGCCATGATGATAGACGTAGAACCTAGCCCGCAACCAATATCTGCGATTTTAGCACCAGCTTTAAGCTTGTCTTCAACTCCCGTCAAGGATGGAATCCAATTGCTAACTAAATTTCCAACATAACCAGGTCTGAAAAATCTATCCGTACCGCAAAAACAACATAGATGATGTTCTCCCCAAGGTCTTCCTTTTCCCGATTGAAAAGTTTCTACAGCTTTTTCGTGCTCTGCATATTGACCAACTATTGCTTGGAAATAACCTTGCAAACAAGTAGGTTCACCGTCTTTGGCAAATACCGCCGCTTGTTCTGGTGAAAGAGAAAATTTATCTTCTGTTGGTTCAAAAGTAACGTAGCCATTTGCCGCATTGGAAGAAAGAAATTCTCTTAAATATCTTTCATCAAGACCTGCCTTATCTGCTATCTCTTTCACACTTGCTGGGCCTAGTTCATCCATTGTCGTATAAACCTTAGATTGATCCCCAATGTAAGCTAGTAACAAACCGACTGCTCCTGCTGCATCGCCTATCACCTTTTGCATTAATTGACTTAATTTTTCTGCATCCATGTTTTATCTCCTTAAAAACTCAAATAAGTGTAATCTTCAAATTTATTTCTGAAAAGAGGCTAAAAATTTAATCTTCCTCGACTGAAATATCTTTATCTAGCCAGTTTTTAAAAACCTCATTGGTGTGTTCGCCAAGAATCGGTGCGCGTTTAAATTCTTCGTCATGATTAGAAATTTTTACTGGGTTACCAGGCATCTTTACAGTTGCGCCACTATCTTGAAGAATCTCTACGATCATATTTCTTTTCAAAAGATCTGCATCCTGAAATGTTTCCGATAGAGTATTGATAGGGCCACATGGTACGCGATGCTCTTGTAATATTTTTAACCAGTACTCCGTTGTATTGGTGATAAAAACACCTTGCACAGCTTGATCAATAATTTCTCTATTTTTTAAACGACCAATCCTAACTTTATTTTCTTCTGTATCCAGTTGCTTAAGATCAAGAGCTTTGATTAGGCTCGGCCAAAAATCTTCAGCAACCACTCCTATTTGAATAAAGCTATTAGAAGTTTTGTAAGAATTGAATGGTACATGATTCATGTGTTGATTCCCGATCGGTTCTGGATCTTCGCCTGAAAGAAAATGCATGGTAGCCATATATGTTAATAAGCTTACTTGTGTATCCAACATCGAAATATCCACATGCTCGCCTGAATCGTTTTTATCTCGAGACTGTAAAGCGCTTAAAATTCCAATCACAGCATAGAGTCCGGCACCTAAGTCTGCTATCGGTATGCCTGACTTAACGGGATTTTCTTTATCTGTTCCTGTGATGGACATTGCTCCAGCATAACCTTGAATGAGATTATCGTATGCCGGACGGTTGACTTCAGTATCGCCAAATCCGCTAATGGAGCAAGTAATAATTTCTGGGTTTACTTTTTTTAAGCTTTGATGATCGATACCCAGTCGCTTGGTTACTCCTTGGCTAAAATTATCTACAACCACATCTGCAACTGAAACCAATTCTTTAAATAGTTTTAAACCTTCTTCCGCTTTAAGATCCAATTCAACGCTTTTTTTGTTTCTGCCTAAAGTTAAATGGTAAGCACCAATTCCATCCAAAGAATATTTCGGATCGTCTTTAAGAAGGTTTCTTGTAATATCTCCCGTCTTTGGCTGTTCGATTTTCACGACTTCAGCACCCAAGTCAGCCAAAATCATTGTTGTATAAGGACCCGCCAACATGTGGGTTAAATCGAGGACTTTTATGCTTTTTAAGGACTGCTTCAAGTTAATAATCGATCTTATCGTCTACAGCATTTCCTTTAGTTGGAATTAAAGCTGAGCGTTTAAAAGAAGCTACAACATCACCATTTTGATTCTTGCCAAGTGTTTTTACAGTAACAATACCAGCATTTTTTCTTGATTCTGAAAGACGAGTTTCTAAGACTTCTGACTCCGCATAAAGGGTATCGCCGACAAACAATGGATGGGGTAAAACAATATCGGTCCAGCCAAGATTAGCAATGGCTTTTTGGCTGATATCGCTAACACTCATGCCAACCATGACAGCTACTGTAAAAGTACTGTTAACCAGATTTTTTCCAAATTCAGTTGCTTTCCCATATTCCTTATCAAAATGCAAAGGGTGCGTATTCATAGTTAAAAGAGTGAACCAAGTATTATCTGATTCGGTTATGGTTCGTCCCGGACGATGTTCATAGACGTGGCCTACTTCGAATTCTTCAAAATAACGACCGAAAGATTCTCTAAATCTATTATTCCCTAAATCTTTGCTGGACTTTGACATCTAGTCCTCCTTTTCTTCTTTATCTCCTAAAGATAATTTTAATCTCATTGCTTCAGCAATGGGTTCATCGACCATTTTGCCATCTATTTTAACAGCGCCACCATCCATCTTTTGGTATTCCTCAAGAACTTTTTTAGCTTCTTCTTTTTCTTCTTTAGTTGGTTCAAAGGCATCATTGATGAAATCTATTTGTGAGGGATGAATCGCTGCTTTTCCAGTAAACCCGAGATTTTTTACCTTTTCTGCTTCTTCTTTTAGCCCTTCTTCATTATCTATGTAGAAAAAAGGCGCATCAATGGTAAACAAGTTATACATTGCGGCAGCCAAGGCAACTTTATGTCTGGCATATAAAAGTGGTTCCCATGCTAATTTAGAACCCATGCCCGCAGAAAAATCAGCTGCTCCAAAAAATAAACCAATCACACCTTTAAAGGCTGCAATTTGAGTAACTGTATCTACCGCTCTAGGAGTTTCAATCAAAGGCACTAATTTATTTTCAAAAGCAATCATAGGAGCAAGCGTTGCCAAGAAATCAAAGCTTTGAGTTTTAGGCAAAATAATTGCCTCAATTTGACTTTCGTAATCGGATAGAGCGTCTATATCTTGCCTACCATTTTCATTCATTGCATCGTTTACACGAATAAAGAGTGGTTTAGTAAAAACGTTCCCTTTCTTTAGCAAACCAATCAATTCTTCACGAGCTTCAATTTTTTTATTCTCAGGACACCCGTCTTCAAGATCGATAATTAATGCACTGGCATTACTGTTTAGTCCACGATCCAAACGGTCAAGAGTATGGCCTGGAATGAATAGGTTTGATTTATATCGCATGTTATTTCCTTTCTAAGTTAATAAGATAATCAACTACATCTAAAAGTTCGGAAGTTCCAACCTGTCGTGAAGCTGAAACTTTGTATTTTCCATTGACGATAAAAGCAGGTACACCGCGGATTTCATATTTGAGTCCAAAAGTATCTGCTCTGCGGATTTTGTTTTGCATTGCAAAAGAATTAAATAAAGATTGGTATTGATCTTCAGGAATACCAAAGCTTGCAAAAAAAGGTTGAAGCTCTTTATCTGAAGACATCATTTTTTGATTTGCATGAATCGAGACAAAAGTATTCGAAATGATTTCAGGTTTTTTAAAAAATTCGGCAGCATAGAATAACTTGGCATGCGTTTTAGCCATTTCATTCCAAGTAATGGGTGAACGCCAAAAATCTACATCCGCTGGGAGTTTCTTTTCCCAACTTTTAAGTTGATTTTCTAAACTGTAACAATGTCCACAACCAAACCAGAAAAATTCAATGATTTCGATTTTTTTTGAATCTCGAGTAGCAATGGGTTCAGATAAAACTTGATAATGCTTTCCTGCTTGATAATCTTCAGCAGTCAGTAAAGAACTGATTGAGAAAATAACTATTAGTAAAAGTTTTTTAGTAAAGGCCTGACACATAATTAGCAACCGCCCTAATCTCCTCTATGGTAAGTCTTGTAGCTATGCCTTGCATAATCTTACCGTGTTCATCGATAGCTCTTTCTCCAGTCTGATAAGCAATCAAACTTGTGACTACGTATTCTGCTTTCTGTCCACCAAGCATTGGGTATTGCGCCGACTCAAGACCTTTTCCAGCAGGTCCATGACAACCAGTACATGCTGGTACACCTGAATCTAAATTTCCTGCGCGATATATTTGTTGGCCTAAAGCTAAGTTAGCTTCATCCGCCTGACTTACTTTGGTCTTTTGGCCAGCATAAAATGCAGATACGTCTCTTAAATCCTCATCGGAATAATTATTCAAAAGACCCTTCATAACCGCAATGACTCTTTCTTCGTCTCTGATGTGTTCAAGTTGTTCAAAGAGATAACTTTCTCTTTGACCGGCTAAAGTTGGCCATTGACCCACAACACTATTTCCGTCTACACCGTGACAAGCGACACAGGTACCGACAAGTTTTGAACCTTTTTCGGCATCGCCTTTTTTCAAAGGCTTCGCTTGAGCCATTTCTCCGGCAGAAGCTGCAAAAATGCTTATGGAACTAATTAAAAGGGATAGCAGTAATAATTTTTTTATCATTTATTCTTTATTAACGGGCTAAATGGTTGGCAATTATATACTATAGAATATTGTTTTTCCTGATTTTAGAAGAATGAGTTATAAGTCAAAACCTTTGCCTCTGACGTTTGTTTGCGCCGCAACCGAAAGCAAGCTTTTCCCTGCCGATTCAGGGAATGAAATAGCTCTTTGTGGCAGATCAAATTCCGGTAAATCTACCTTAATCAATACTCTGGCTAATCAAAAAAAATTAGCCAAAACATCCAACACTCCGGGTAGAACTCAATCCATTAATTTCTTTCATTTGGTAAATGATGAGGCAAAAAAAATCATTGATCTGCCAGGTTTTGGCTATGCCAAAGCCAGTAAGCAAGATCAAAATGCATGGGCTAAATTGATTTTGAGTTATTTGGAGAAAAGGTCTGCTTTAACTGATTTGATCTTAATCATGGACATGCGCCATCCTTTTCAAAACAAAGATCTTGAATTTTTAAATCTTTGTAAATCGCTAAATTTGCCGATTCATTTGGTTTTAACTAAGGCGGATAAACTCAATAACAAAGAATCCCAAACTGCTCTAAAAGTTGTCTCAGAAAAAATGGCTGACTATCCAGCCATCGTCGATTCAATCGTATTTTCTGCAACCAAAAAAATAGGTTTGGAAACTTTATTAAATAAAACTAGACTGCTTTTAGAAGCTTAAGCCCGTCAGCAATTTTCAGGGGAGAGAGATGCTGACGGGTCATAAGGATTATGTATTTCCTTATTTTTTAGGAGAACGTTTTTTAGACTGAGAATGTTGGAAAAAGTTCTTGAGCTAGTGAGCTTCGCCCCAATTGAGAGCCAAGCCGCTTTCAACTTCCAAAGGTACGTTTAATTTAGCTGCATCCTGCATTATTTTTGAAACTTCTTGTTCGACTTTAGAAGCATCTTGCTCTTTCACTTCTAATATAACTTCATCGTGAACTTGCATGATCATCCTCGCATCAACTTTACCCTTGGCTAACCAGTGATGAATTTCAATCATGGCAATTTTCATTATGTCAGCTGCAGTACCTTGCATGGGGGCATTGATCGCTGCGCGCTCAGCTGCCATACGACTGCGACCGCTGTGAATGCCTGGTAAATAAAGTCGTCTGCCAAAAAAGGTTTCAACATAGCCTTTTTCTTTAGCTAATTCTTTGGTGCGTTCCATATACAACTTTACACCTGGATATTTACGAAAATAAGAATCGATATAATCTGCAGCTAAAGGTCTGGAAATATTCAAAGCTTTACTAAGACCGAAGGCTGACATACCGTAAATCAAACCAAAGTTAATCGCTTTAGCACCACGACGCTGCTCTGCAGTAACCTCCTCTCCCGGTTCGGCAAAAACTTCTGCTGCAGTTACAGAATGAATGTCTTCGCCATTTTCAAATGCCGTAATCAAACCTTTATCTTCAGAAAGATGAGCCATGATACGCAATTCAATTTGCGAATAATCAACCGCCAGTAATTGATAACCCTTGGGAGCGACAAAAGCCGTTCTGATCAGCCTGCCTTCATCGGTTTTGATTGGGATGTTTTGTAAATTGGGATCGGCAGAAGACAACCTTCCAGTTGAAGTCACGGCCTGGTGGAAAGAGGTATGCACTCGGCCAGTTTTTTTGGATATTTGTTGCGGCAAACTATCGGTATAAGTGCTTTTCAATTTTGCCAAAGTACGATGTTCTAAAAGAATTTTTGGTAATTCGTAATGACTAGCCAATTCTTGTAAGACCGATTCATCGGTAGAGGGTTGCCCGCCAGGAGTTTTTTTCACTACCGGCAATTCCATCTCATCAAAAAAGATCGCTCTGAGATCTTTAGTAGACGCCAAGTTAAATTCTTTGCCTGCTTCTCGATAAGCCTGTTCTTCGAGGCCGCTGATGCGTTGTCCTAAATTATTGGATTGAACTTTTAACGACTCTTCATTCACTAAAGCTCCAGCCTGTTCTATATCGGAAAGCACCGGTACCAAAGGCAATTCAATTTCGTGTAAAACTTTTTCTAAAGAAGGCGTCTTTGCCAAAGCCGGTTTCAAATGGGAGTAGCAACGAAAAGTGATATCTGCATCTTCTGCTGCATAATCACTCGCTTTTTCCAAAGGTATCTGATTGAAAGTCAGTTGTTTAACGCCTTTGCCAGCGACGTCTTCAAAAGTTGTGGTTTTTACATTTAAATAATGACTCGCCATGGCATCCAAATTATGGCGGGTTGCCGTTGGATCATAGACATAAGACATCAGCATGGTGTCGTTTTCAATAGCATTCAAATGAATGTCGTAATTTGCTAAAACATTGCGATCGAATTTTAAATGTTGACCAATAAGAGGGGTGTTCTCAATGATTGGTTTGAGTTTTTTTAAAACCTCGTCTCGATTAAGTTGTTTGGGCGCACCCTCATAATCGTGACCAACTGGAATGTAGTAAGCATTATCTTCATCCGTTGCAACTGATAAGCCCACCAAGTTGGCTTGGGTAAAATCCAAGGAATCTGTTTCGGTATCAAAAGCCAAAACTTTAGCTTTTTTCAATTCCTTTATCAGCTCATCCAATTCTTTATTGGTCAGTATGGCGCGATAATTGTCTTTTGAAACCGAGCCATTAGAGCTTGTTGCTGGAGTTTTTTTAGTTTCTGCGGTTTTTAATAAAGTTTTAAATTCCATATCAGAAAATAGCTTATGCAATTCAGCTTGATCGGTTTCCCCTACGGCTAAGTCTTCAATCCCGAAATCCAAGGTAACGTCTTTTTTAATGGTGGTTAGTTGTTGGGAAAGTTTGAGCTGCTCAATGCCTTCTCGTAAATATTCGCCAACTTTGCCGGTAATTTCTTCAGCTTTTTCAATGATGGTTTCAACCGTTCCATACTTGCCAAGCCAATTGACAGCAGTTTTGGGACCTACTTTATTTACCCCTGGAATGTTATCCGAAGTATCCCCAACAAGTGCCAAGTAATCGATGATTTGTTCTGGGGTTACGCCAAACTTTTTCTCGACGCCTTGTTGGTCCAGGACTTCATTGGTCATGGTATTCACCAATTTGATATTTTTGGTTACGAGTTGTGCCAAATCTTTGTCGCCAGTGGAAATCACAGTCGAAATACCCTTTTCTTCTGCTTGCTTGGCAAGCGTGCCAATCACATCATCTGCCTCAACGTTATCGACTACAAAAATCTTAATACCCAAGGCCTCAACAATGTCATAAATGGGTTGAATTTGTGGACGCAAATCTTCTGGCATCGGCGGTCGATTGGCTTTGTATTCTTTATACATGTCGTGGCGAAAAGTATCGCCTTTGGCATCGAAGATCATCCCAATGGGAGAATTTGGATGGTCTTCTAAAATTCGCATCACCATAGTGGTTACTCCTCTTACAGCGCCAGTTGGCTGGCCCGTAGAAGTCGTTAAGGGCGGCAAAGCATGGTAAGCACGATATACATATGAAGATCCATCGATGAGAATAACGGAGTCGGTATCTGCGGTGCTTTCTGGTTTAGCCATAAAATTTTTTACCTAAATTTCGTTATACTTATACCATGAATTTGCTGCAAGAAACGCGTGTTGTTTTAACTTTAATTTTGCTTGCTTGCATCGGTTTAATTGCCACTGCATTTTACATGGAATACCAACTTGGGCTCGAACCCTGCCCCATGTGTATAGTACAAAGAATAGCTGTTGCTCTAGCTGGAGCTGCCGCACTGATTGGCATCTTGCATAACAAAATAGAAAAATTTTATTTGGGACTGACCGCTTTTTTTAGTGCCGCAGGTGGCGCGTCTGCCATAAGACATTTGTACCTGCAATCACTACCGCCAGATCGTGTCCCCTCTTGTGGGCCTGATTTGAATTATTTGCTGGATAACAATTTTGTTTCTGATGCATTGATTCAATTATTTTTAGGTGATGGCAATTGTGCTGAAGTGATGTGGAGTCTTTTTGGCATATCAATACCTGGTTGGGTTTTGATTTGTTGTTCATTCATCTTTTTGCTATCACTGCGTCAACTTAAACTCGGCAGTGTCTATTCTTAGTTAATTTTTTTTATATTTCCTGATTTGAAAACTCTATACCCTGTAAATTCGACACCTGAATATTCATTTTGCAGAGACATGAAAGCTTTAAGGTTATTATTATCGTCATCAAAAAGTCTAATTCTTGCGTAACGTTTTGTATCTAGATATTTTTTAAAAATTACCAATTTGTTTTCACTAGCTGTTTCCTTTCCAATATTACCAGCCCGTTCTACGTATACTCTCCCAATATCAATTCCTTGGGCCTTGAAAGCATCTTTGAACATTTTTTTATCGTCCATGTCCTGTCTTGCAGTAACGATGATGACTTTTGATCCTTTTTTAGTGGCAAAATAAATGATTCGTTTTGCTCTATTTAGTACTTTGGCAATAGGAGTAGAAGTTTCCATGAACATTTTTGCTGACTTGAATTGTCCATAATCAAAAGTTTCTCCTTTTTTTAATTGATAAGAGTTATATTGCTGATTATCTAAAATTTTATAAATTTTTCCATTTTTGAGAACTTGAACTTTTGCCTTAGTGTGGAATAAAGTCTCATCAATATCGAAAATAGTTAGGCCAATTCTATTTTTACTTAACATTTTCTCTAACCAAAAAAGTTTTTTTAAATGGTACTTTTGTATTTTAAAAGTTTAGATTTAAAATTTAATCTACCATAAAGAGCTTTCAAAGATTTTAAATTCTATATACTTAAACGAATGATCAACTACTTAATTTTCGCAATTCTTTTACTAATTTTGGGAGTCTTAATGTTTCTTTTATTTAGCCTTAAAAATAAAAATGCTGATGAAAAAGGGGGTAATGAAAACTTAGAAAATAAACTCAATGAAGTCTCTAAAGACATCAACGAAATTGAAATTGCCTTGGCATCTGTTACTACACCTATCAACGAGCTAAACAGATTTCTTGGTGGAAATGTTACAACTGGAAGGCTTGGTGAATGGAACTTAGAATCAATCGTCCAAGATATCATGCCCGATAGCAGTTACAACTTTCAAGATTTGATAAATCCAGAATCTGCTGACCGAGTGGATTGCGCTATTACTACTGCGGAAGGATTTATTGTACCGATAGATTCAAAATTTTATGCTGGTCAATATCAAAATTATCAATCAGCAGGAAACGATAGTGACAGAAAAAAAGTTCTTAGAGAGTTAAGAACAGCTATTTTAAGAGATGCCGAAGATATATCTGGAAAGTATATTCTTCAAAATAAAACTACAAACTATGCCATTTTGTATATAGCTTCGGAAAAGCTGATCGATCTTGTAGATAAAATTTCCGATCTCCGCCAAGAATGTCTAACGGAGAAAAAAATTCTGATCCAGGGACCAAATACCTTAGCAGCTTTTCTTGATACCATTAGAGTTGGTCATCACTACTTGAGATTAAATGAAACCGCGGAAAGAGTTGCTAAAGTCGTTAGAGGAATACACAAGGAATTTACAAGTTTTGACAGTAGCACTGATAATGTTGTCAAAAGATTAGATAGCGCATTGAAAGACGTACAAAAACTTCAAACTAGAGTTAATGTATTAGGTAGAAAATTAGAAAAAGGGGCGGAGACTCTTGAAGAAGTTGAAGAAGAAAATTAACTAAATCATCACAAGTGACTGAATTCATAAAAACTATTTTTCTATCGGTGCTTTGCCTGTCAGTAGGTTTTTTAAACGCTTACACCCCATTGGTAAATGTACAAGTCGTTGATGGTGATACCATTAGGGCTGAAGCAGATGGTAGGGAAATAAAGATTCGTCTAGTAGAAATAGATGCTCCGGAAATGAATCAGCCCTTTGGCGCTCAATCAAAAAATTTTTTGGATAATTTGCTTCATGAAAAAAAAATTACTCTCATTTCTGAAGGACAAGACCGCTATGGACGCGTTCTAGGAAATTTATTTTCTGATGAAATGAATGTGAATATGTTGATGGTTAAATATGGATTCGCCTGGGTTTATGATAGATACGCTACCAACCTAACTTTATATGAGTATCAAGATGAAGCCAAAGAGCAAAGGTTAGGATTGTGGCGCTCCAAAAATCCGATTCCTCCTTGGGTGTGGCGCAGAAAAAAATGAATTAAAATTATTTTATGCGAGCTTTTCTGACAAAACTTTTATTCAAATTACCAAAGAGTATTCTCATCAGATGGTCTGGTAAAGAGCAAATTCAAAAAGGTTATCGTAAGCTTGATCCTGGCTTTCAATATTTATTGAAAGTTATGAATGACACAGGGGCAAAACTCGACACCAGCAAGCCAGCAGCAGAATTAAGAAAAGAATTTGAAGAAAGCAGAAGTTTAATTTCTTTGCCAGTACCTTCGGGAGTAAAAACAACTGATCATATTGTAATGTCTAAAGGTGTGGAAATAAGAGTTAGAGAATACTCTCCTGAATCGATTGGTAATATTTATCCTGCCGTAGTTTATTTCCATGGTGGAGGCTGGGTAATTGGAAGTATTGAATCTCATGAAGCTTTTACGGGATTTTTAGCGAAAGAGCTAAATGCAAAAATCTTCTCGGTGGATTATCGATTAGCACCAGAGTATCCATTTCCTATTCCTTTAGCTGATTGTGAAGCTGCATTTAATTGGGTTAAAAATAATGCATTGGACCTAGGTATCAATCCAAATCGAATATCTGTTGGTGGTGATAGTGCAGGTGGGAATCTATCGGCAGCATTGTGTGTGAAGCGCCAACAAGAAGATCTTTCTATGCCTAAAGCACAATTACTTATTTATCCGGTAACTGATCTAACTTTGCAACATCCTTCAATTGATGAAATGGCAGAGGGCTTCTTCTTAACTAAAGCTTCAATGGAATTCTTTCGTGATCAATATCTTGAGAATACAGAAATAACTCAGGACCCTTTGGTCTCGCCACTCTATGCGAATGACCTTTCTAATCACCCTCCTGCTGTTATTGTTACTGCAGGATTTGATCCCTTAAGAGATGAAGGTGACAAGTACGCTCATTTGTTAAGGCAAGCCAATGTTGAGATTTATCATCGAACACACGACAGTTACATTCATGGTTTTGTGAATATGATGCTGGTCGATGGAGTTGATTATGCTCTTAAGAGAATTTGCGATGATTTCAAAAAGATTTTTTAGATAGATAGAAGTTACTTAAACTTCTTACGCATATTCATTACTGCCTCCATACCGGATATAGGTTTTTTACCTTCAGGAACAGTATTACCTTTTTGGATGAGTTCTTCAAAGGATGCACCATTTTTAAACATCTCATAAAGAACATCGATATCCATGTTGGTACCAATAGGCTCCTCAGAAAAATCAGTAGAGATATTACTTTTAAATTCTTCCTTATTGCGCCAATGTTCAAAAAATATCTCTACTAAGTTTCCATCTGGATCTTTGTAATACATGCCAGTAATCCAGCCATGATTTATAGTCCAGTATGGTTTGAGTCCTTGTTCTTTGGCATCATGATAAAACTTAAACCATTTCTCAATAGGATTTAATTTATAGGAAATGTGGTCAAGACCAACAATTGATGGCAGAGAACGATTCATCCAATTTTTTAAGCGGACTACAGTTTTAGGGATAAATCCTAGGTTTTTAAAAATACCCGAGGTATTGGCAATTGCTACTCTATGATGTTCTTCATCAAAAGCTAAAAAAGTTAACTCTTCACTTCTATATAATGTTTGGCAACCAAAAAGTCTTGAGTAAAAATCAACCATAGCTTCGTAATTAATAGTTTTAAAAGCAACATGATGAAAGTCGTCTGGTGCCTGATTTGAATTTAGATTTTGATATAAGTCTAAATTAAGTTTTTCATCTTTGATCATAAAATAAATTCTAACCTATATAATTGTTACATATGCAGGAACTGGAGAATTTTAAATTTTCAAATAAGTTTGCTGGTTTACCTGAAGATTTTTTTCACAGGCAAAATTGGACGCCTTTTGTTAATCCAAAACTTATTCATTTCAATAAGGAGCTTGGTGAGCAATTGGGGCTTCCAAAAGATCTAAATCCTCAAGATCTGGTGCCATATATAAACGGAAACAAAACTTTCAAAAATAGCGATCCCTTATCTATGACTTATGCAGGACATCAATTTGGTTCTTGGGTCCCTCAGCTAGGAGATGGTAGGGGAATTTTATTAGGCCAATTACAAACCAAAGATGGTTTGATGGATTTACATATTAAAGGAGCTGGAAAAACACCTTACTCAAGATTTGGTGATGGTCGCGCAGTCTTGAGATCAACAATTAGAGAATATTTATGTGGTGAGGCCATGCATCATCTTGGTATTCCCAGTTCTAGGTCTTTAATCATGATTGGAAGTGACGAGCCAGTATTTAGGGAAACAACTGAATTTGGGGCAATGATGGTAAGAGTTGCAAAGACTCACATACGTTTTGGTCACTTTGAATACCTCAAGCATAACCAGAAAACAGAATTCATTCCTATTTTGCTTAAGCATGTAATAGATTCCTATTTTCCTGAACTACCTGAATCAATAGATGGTTATACTGATTTGTTTGAAATAATAATTAATTCAACTGCAAGACTTATTGCCAAATGGCAAGCCTTTGGTTTCGCTCATGGCGTTATGAATACCGACAATATGTCTATCTTAGGAGAAACCTTCGATTTTGGACCCTTTGGCTTTCTAGACGATTATGATCCTGGATTTATATGTAATCACTCAGACCATGGAGGAAGGTATGCATTTAACAACCAACCTTCAATCGGCCTCTGGAATTGTCATGCTTTAGCCGCAGCTCTTAAAGATCACATTGATATTGAAAGAGCCAAGGAGATTATTAATGACTACCAAAAAAATTTTTACGACGAACTTAGTACAATTTTTAGAAAAAAACTTGGTTTAACAACGCACGAATCGGATGATTTGAGTTTGGCAGAAGAATTACTTTCTTGGATGCAAAAGAAAAAAATTGATTACACTTTTGCCTTTAGGAATCTTTCAAAAGATCCTAGCTTTTTATATACAGATCAAGCAGGCAAGATCTGGTATGAAAAGTATCAAAAACGTTTAAACAAGGAAACAACATCGCCTATTGAGAGAAAGAGAATTATGGAAAGCACGAATCCAAAATTTATTTTAAGAAATTATCTGGCTCATGAAGCTATTAAAGATGCTGAAAAATCAAATTTTCACAAATTAAATAACTTGTTGGAAGTTTTGAAGAATCCTTTTCAGGAAAACTCAAAACTTGAAGAATTGGCAAAACCACCTCCAGAATGGGGTAAAAAATTAGAAATTTCTTGTTCTTCTTAATTTCGATAGGAAAACTAGCTTAGAAACAAGAATAATTTTTTTAAGTAATGAAATCTTTGAATTCAAAATAATTTACTCCGGGCTTCTTTAGTTGAGGATTGTTGACGACAGACTTTGAAACCTTTTCTGCAGAAATACTTTTTAATTTCTGCAAAGGTCCCAATAAAAAAGGATCAACAATTACAGACACCATGTCTGCAAAAAAAATGTCAAGTCGAAATTTATTTCCTCTAAGATGACCAGGTTGAAAAATATTAGTACTCTCAAAATCAAGTTTAATTATTTCTTCCTCTAACTTTCCCTTGGTTTTTAAGTAGTAATTCCAAGAATTTGTATGAGCACCTACCGCCGAAATAAGTGAAATGCTTTTGGCACCTGACTCTCTGGCTTTTTTGGCTAACTCAAGCTGATAGGAGAAATCAACAAGGAAAAAGTCTTCTTTTAAAGAAGGGCTCATGAAGCCCATCACATTGTGATAGAACAAAGGATATCCAAGGGCTAGATAAACATGATCTACAGTTGGAAGTTCAAATCTTGAAAGATTTTCAAAATCAATTATCAGCTCTTGAGCATCGTTTGGTAAGTTGTCTATCGTTCTTCTGCTTAAAGCTATAGTAGGATTCTGCTTCGAGCCTAACTCATTTAAGATTTTATTACCTAAAAATCCAGTTGATCCTGCTAGCAAATTCATTCTCTAACAAAAATTCTTTTTTTCGCAAGAACGACATGCTCGTCTCAGACCCATGAAACTCCCCTTTGTTTAGAGAAAAAGCTAAAAGGTAATTCTTTGTGACACTCTTCGCATTGTTTAGTCATGATTCACTCTAATTTATTATTTTCTAAAAAGAAATCCCCCTGCCGAAGCGAGGCGATTAGGGTGTAGAACTTTATAAATTTATTGCTTTATAAAATTAGCAAAACTTTGAACTTTTTAAAGGTTCTCGATAAATTCTTCCACAACTTTATTTATTTCACTCCTATGACTAAAACTCATGTAATGATCCGCCCCAATAATTCTATGTAATTTAGAGTTTTTGACGACTTCAGTTAATTTAATTGAATGACTAATATCTACATTAATATCTTTCGTGCCATGTATAGCTATTGTAGGAGAAGTTACTTTTTTTAAATCCAAGTTCAAATCAAAAAACATTTCTGCATCATTAGAGAATCCTTCTTGTCGCATTGAAATAGGCCAGATAGTCCAAATCAATTTTTTGAATTCTTTAAAAGATACTTCGTCACTGAGAATTAAATTTTGATTTGAAACATCTGGTACGACAAAAGATACTAAATTCCTTTTCCCAAAAACTCCAGAGAGCTTTAACGAAAACCAAAGAGTTAAATCAGATGCCGCAAGAAAGTATTTATCAATCTCTTTAGCTTCCAACCAAGGTCCCGTAAGCGCTTCAAAAGAGATAAGTCCTCGAGTTGATTCTGGGTATTTTATTGCAAATTCTATAGCTGAAGGCCCCCCACCTGAACTTCCCCAGACAATTACAGAATCAATATCCAATTCTTCTAAAAGAGCCTTATAAAGATCTGCCTGTTCTGCGGGAGTTTTGCCAGAGGATATTGGTGTTCTTAAGTAGCCTGGTCTTGAAGGACTGATGACCTTATATTTTTTATCAATTCCAAAAACTTGATCATAACCTCCCGGTGAGCCATGAATATGAAGGATTACGGGCCCTTCACCCAAAGAATCTGAGTATTCTATCTGACCGAGTCTTGTATCTAAAATTTGACTATTTTTTTCTAGTTCTAAAATAGCTTGATATTTTTCAAGGTAGAAAAATAGAAAGACAAAAAGGAGTATTACAAAAAAAAATAAAAAAAAATATTTTATGTAAGTATTAATTTTTTTAACTAGCAAAATTTTTGTGTTCATAAGATCTACATATTCGTCTGAACCTCATAAACCTTCCTCCTTGTTTAGTGAAAAAGCTAAAAGGTAATTCTTTGTGACACTCTTCCCATTGTTTAGTCATGATTCACTCTAATTTATTATTTTCTAAAAAGAAATCCCCCCGCCAAAGCGAGGGGATTAGGGGGGGAGAACTTTATAAATTTATTTCTTTATAGGCCTTAGAAAAAGTTAATTCCTATTACTCCTAAATAAAGTATAAAAGAGAGGCAAAAACAAAATCCTAAAGTTCCTGTTACCACTCTATTTAGCATCGCTTACTCCTTATTAGCTGATGGTTAATTAAGATACTTACTAGAGAGATTAGTTTCTAAAAAGTTCATTTAAAAAACTAATTTTTCTAAAAAAAAGTAATTTAAAAAATCGAGAGCATTATACAACTGCAAAAAAAGACCAAAATTGACGAAAAATTAACAAAAATGCTGATTTTTGCACCCTAATTGAAAATTTGCTGTGTCAAATATTTACAATCGATCCAAAACGCACAAAGTATAGTACTTACAGTCTTTTTTACTAGATGTAAGATGAGGATTAAGCCTAAATTTCACAAAAAATTATAACTAATTTCACAAAAGTTATAAAAAATTAATTTTTTATTCTTTTTAAATCATTAATTTTCATTCTAAAAAAAGGACTTTTTTGTTCTAATAAAAATCTTAGATACGAGGAATAGATTATGAGACAAATGCAACTAGCAAAACCCGGAGGATTAGATAAATTCAAACTTAATGAATTGGATGTTCCTAAACCAAAAGATAACGAAATTTTAATCAAAGTTAATGCGAGTAGCCTTAACTACCACGATTTGATGTGTGCCTTGGGATTGATTCCTACCGATGATGGACGTGTTTTGCTAGGTGATGCTGCTGGCGAGGTAGTTGAAATTGGAACAGCAGTTAAAAATTGGCAAATTGGAGATAAAGTTATGAGTGCTTGTTTCCCAAATTGGATTGATGGGCCGCCACGTTATGAGTTGTTGAGTTTTATCGGAGACAATCAGGATGGTTATGCCACTGAATATATTGCCATTCAAGAATCTGCGGTAACTAAAATGCCTTCAAAATGGTCTTTGCAAGAAGCAGCTACCCTGCCTTGTGCAGGTTTGACTGCTTGGCGAGCACTCATAGATGAGGGCAGATTACAATCTGGAGAATCGGTTTTGGTTCAAGGAACCGGAGGAGTTTCAATTATTGCTCTACAGTTTGCGAAAGAAATGGGTGCCAAAGTTATAGCCACAACTTCATCCGAAGAAAAAGCTGAAAAATTAAAAGCTCTTGGAGCAGATGAAATCATTAATTACAAAGAACATCCTAAATGGGGAGAAAAGGTTTTAGAAGTTACTGACAATGAAGGTGTCGATCATATTGTCGAAGTTGGCGGCGGAGAGACTTTCAACGAATCCATTCGAGCGGTCAAACTTGGCGGCCATATTGCCTTAATCGGCGTATTGAGCGGGCCTGCTGCAAATGATTTGGTTTTACCACGAATTTTCCTTAAACAAGTTAGAACCAGTGGGATCGCCATGGCAAATCATCAATCACAAAAGGCTATGGTTGAATATCTGGAAAACTCTGATATCAAACCTGTGATTAGCGATACTTTTGATTTGGCTGATTTAGCGGGAGCTTTTCAACATCAGATTGATAACAAACATTTTGGGAAAATTTCCATCACTATGGAATAGTTGTGATAGAAAAGTATTTAATTTAAGAGGAGTAAAATTATGAATGAATTCGATTACATAATTTTAGGAGCAGGTTCTGCTGGTTGTGTTCTTGCAGGCAGACTTTCAGAAAATCCCAACCATAAAGTTTGTCTAATTGAAGCAGGTTCTAAAGATAAAGACGTCAGAATTCATGTGCCCGCTTTGTTTGCTTACATGGGACCAACAAGCAAAATGAATTGGGGATTCGAAACAGAACCTCAAAAAGGTTTTGCTAAAGAAAAATTGCCTGCTACAGAAGTCGTTGTGGCTGACCCGACAGGTCAAACTCATACTATTAAAGATGAGCCCGAAGAGCACCGTAAAGGTTATCAGCCTAGAGGAAAGACGTTGGGCGGATCGAGTTCAATAAACGCCATGCTTTATGTAAGAGGACATAGATGGGATTATGACCATTGGTCAAAACTTGGGAATTCGGGTTGGTCCTACGATGAAGTATTACCCTACTTTAAAAAAGCGGAACACAATGAATTAATTGATGATGATTTTCATGGACAGAATGGACCTTTGAATGTTACCGCTGTTGAAAATAACTCAAAATATAAAGATTTCTTTATTGAAGCAGGCGCAAATTTTTACAAAAAAAATAAGGATTTCAATGGTGCCAATCAAGAAGGCATTGGTTATTATCATACAACCCAAAAACAAGGTAGAAGATGGAGTGCTGCTGCAGCTTATCTAACGCCAAATCTAGATAGACCGAACCTTACAGTCTTTACTGATACCCAAGTAGATAGAATTATTTTTGAAGGTAATAAAGCAACGGGAGTAGATTGTTTTGACAAACAAAAACAAAAAATTCATTTGAAGTGCCACCGCGAATTAATAGTTTCTTCGGGAGCTTTCGGTTCGCCCCAAATTTTAATGCGCTCTGGCATAGGACCTGCAGAGGAATTAAACAGACATGGAATAGATACCATCTTCAACATCCCAGGAGTA